>CAIYXE010000089.1 GCA_903930095.1 uncultured Hyphomicrobiales bacterium | reverse complement strand
CGCTGGCGGAGCAGCGAGAGCAGCAGGTTCTGGAACAGGTGGTGATAGCGGTACCACACGCGGTTCTGGTCGAGGCGGATGACGAAGAGGTTCGCCTGCTCCACCTCCCCCAGGAGGGCGGCGGCGTCCGAGCGGCCCGTCACCGCCTCCGCCAGCTGCGCACTCATGCGGTCCAGCACCGAGGTCTTGAGCAGGAAATCGATGACGGGCTCGGGAAGTCTTCCCAGCACGTCCTGCATCAGGAAGTCTGCGATGTCGCGGTCGGTTCCCGAGAAGGAGTTGATGAAGTCCGACTTGTCCGGACGGTTCTCCAGCGACAGGGCGGCGAGTTGCAGCGCGGCGATCCAGCCCTCGGTGCGGTACTGCAGCGAGGCAACGTCCGCTTCGGAAAGCGCGAGGCCGCGCAGCCCGTTGAGGAAGGCCCGCGTCTCCGCCAGGGAGAAGCGCAGGCCCGCATCATCGATCCGCACCATCTGGCCGCGCACCCGCATGTTGGCGACCTTGAGCGGAACCTCGCCGCGTGTGGCCAGCACCAGGTGGAAGCCAGGCGGCGCATAGGTCAGCAGCGCATCGAGGAAGCCGGTGATGCCGGGCGAGGTCAGCACATGGCTGTCGTCGAGGACGAGCACGACGTCGTTGCCGCAGCGCGCGAGGTCGTTGACGATGATTGTCATGACCGAATCGATGGGCAGGACGGGACTGGACTTCAGCAGTGCCGGAACGTCCCGCGCGATCGAGGGTTCGGCCCGCTGCAGGGCCGCCACCAGATATTCGAGGAAGCGGCTCAACTCATTGTCGCCCTGATCGAGCGACAGCCAGCCCCAGCATGCACCCTTCAAGCGTCCCAGCCACTGGCCAAGGAGGGTGCTCTTCCCGAAACCCGCCGCCGCCGAGACGATGGTCAGCTTGCCCTGCATCACCTGGCTGAGCTGCCGCTCGAGGTCCGGGCGCTCAATCAGGCCGCTGCGCAGTTCAGGCTGATGGAGTTTCGTTTCGATGAGCACGGGTGCCGTTCTCCAGCAGAAACCGCAGGCTATAGGAGAGCCGCCTTGCTCCGCAACCGCCCAAGCGGCGGAGAACCGGAAAGCGGGGTTCTGGCTGCGGAGACAGTTTCTCATGAAACGGCAGGTCTCTGAGTTTCGATCCCGGACCCCCTCTACCACCAGCGGCAGCAACGAAAGTCCGGACAGACCGTTCAGGATTGCCCAGCCTTTGCTCTACACTCCCAGTACACAAGACGCACCAGATGGGCTCAGGCACCACGCGGGCGGATTACGGCCCCTTCGGCCAGCCGTTGACGTCCAACGGCTCCGTGGCGCTGCAGGGCATAGTTCGGGCGCGGCCAGACCATCCTGCTGGAAGGAGAATGGAACAATCGCAACACCATCAAGATCAGACGCTTGCAACACTGCGGCAAGGCCGCAAATCTCCAAACCCGGATGCGCCAGATCTTCTCCTCGATCATGCGCCCACTTGTCTCAAATCAACTGACAGCGGACACTGCTGCGCTGCCATCCGGGCAGACATTAGCGGACACCATTCCCCGGCACCGATTTGCCAAATCTGGATCGGACGCCTCGAGCCGGGATAGTCACGCAGCAGGCGCGGCCACGAAGCCGGTCACGCTTCGCGCTTCTCCCACGCGACGGCTCTCCGTCATCAGGCTAATTTGTGGATCATGGATTCGGTCTCGAGTTCGGCCAGACAACTGAGCACGTCCTGAATGGGCGCCTCCTTCAAGGCAAATTCCTCCTTCAGGATCGCGGCAATGGTGCTGGCGGCAT
>CAIYXE010000088.1 GCA_903930095.1 uncultured Hyphomicrobiales bacterium | reverse complement strand
CCCGAGGACGGGCTGGGCCTTGCCGTCGCTCGCATCCGGGGGCTTTTTGGCCTATGAGCGGCGGACTTAACGCCTGACCGGGATTTCTGATCCGATGTCCGTTTCCTCCTCCGCCGGGAACAGCCGCAACCTGCGTGACCGCTTCGTCTCGCTGAGGGGCGCTGCCTGGAAGGCGCTGCTCGTCCAAGCCGAGGCCTTCGCCTATCTCGTGGCGGGGCTCCCTATGGCGCTGGCGCGGGTGTTCCGCGGCAGGCCTTCGGCCCATCTGCCACCGGCCGAGTACCTTCACAGCTATTATGCCAGGAGCTACTGGAAGCTGCCGTTCGGTCCGCTGAAGGCGCTTGTTGCGGCGGTGGTCTGGCCCCTGGCGCTCGCCGCCGCCATCATCGTTTTCACCCGCCGCAACGGCAGGGCCATCGCGCAGCGCTCGGGCATCAGCATCCTCCGGCAGGTCATCGGACAGGTGGACATGGCGGCGCGCCATGCCATCGCACCCTTCTGGTACTACATGTTCGAGCTCTACCTGCCCGAGCGGAAGAGGCAGGCAGCCCTCTACCTCACCGCGCATGAGACCATCGGCCCCGCCTATTCGCTTCTGCAGCCGCCGGACGGGTCTGACGGCATGGATGACAAGATCTGGTTCGCCGAGCATTGCCACGAGACGGGTGTCAAGGCCGTGCCGGTGCTCATGCATTTCGCGAAGGGCGAACGCCAGCCGCTGAAGGGCGGCATGGCGCAATTGCCCGAGGGCGACCTCTTTGTGAAGCCGCGCTCTGGCAGCGGCGGCCACCGCATGGAACGCTGGGATTTCATCGGTGGTGGCCGCTACCGCAACGCCCATGGCGACGTGCTTGATCGCGGCCAGCTGATGGAGAAACTCAGGCGCCAGTCCCTCAAGGATGATTTTCTGGTCCAGCCCCGGCTGGCCAACCACCCGGCCCTCGACGACATCGCGAACGGTGCACTCGCCACCGTGCGGCTTCTCACCTGCCGCAACGAACAGGGGCGCGCGGAGGCCGCCGCCGCCGCCTTCCGCATGGCCATCGGCAATTCGGTGGTCGACAATTTCCACCAGGGCGGCCTTGCAACCGAGGTGAACCTCGAAACCGGCGTGATCGGCGTCGCCTCCGACATCGGCATCCGGCCGGATGTCGGCTGGCGCGACACCCACCCCGTCTCCGGCGCCCGCTTCGCAGGCCGCACCCTGCCGCACTGGCCCGACGTGGTGGCGCTTGCCGTCAAGGCTCATGAAGCCTTTCCGCAGCGCATCGTCGTGGGTTGGGACGTGGCCATGCTGGCGGACGGCGCCATGATCATCGAGGGCAACGGCAAGCCCGACCTCGACATCCACCAGCGGGCCGGGCGCGGTCCCATGGGCGAGGCACGGATTGCGTCGCTACTTGCCTTCAACGTGGCGCGCAGGATCGGCTCCAACGGCTCACGCTGCACTGCAGCATAGGATTGAACCCCCGGCCCCGAGATGCTAACCCGGACGCCGTTCCGAAGAGAGAGACCTGTTTCCCATGTACATGCCGACAGTTTTCCATATCCGGACGGGGATCCGGCAGGTGGTGTCGCTGGCGGCCACGGCGATCATGCCGCGCGCGACGGGTATCCTCGTCGAGCGCTGGATGCGCGGCTGGGAGGAGGCCCGCAAGCTGCCCCATGCGGACGGAGTCGTCATTTCCTTCGGCAAGAGCGGCCGGACCTGGTTCCGAGTGCTGCTGTCGCGCTACTTCGGGCACAAATACGGCATGCCCGATGGCCTGATCATGGAGTTCGACGAGTTCCACCGCGCCAATCCGAAGATCCCGGTGCTGTTCTTCACCCATGACAACTACCTGACCGACTTCGACGGCAAGAGCGGCAAGTTTGATCTCTATGGCGGCTCCCGCGTGATCCTGATGGTGCGCGACCCGCGCGATACCGCGGTGTCGCAGTATTTCCAGTGGAAGCATCGCATCGTGCGGCGCAAGAAGGAAATCAACGGCTATCCGGCGGGTGACTTGGACGTGCACAGCTTCATCACCGGCGAGGCCGCAGGCATTCCCAAGATCATCGACTTCATGAACGCCTGGGCCCGCGACCTGGCGCGTTTCCCCAACCTACTCGTCATCAAGTACGAGGACCTCAAGGCCGATACCGCGGGAGAACTCGGCAAGGCCCTGCGGTTCCTGGGCCAGTCTCCAACGGATGCGGAACTGGCGGATACGGCGGAGTTCGCCTCGGTCGAGAATATGCGCAAGATGGAACAGGAGAATGCCGGCAAGCTCGCCGCCAACGCAAGGCTGAAGCCCGCCGACGCCAATGATCCGTCGAGCTTCAAGGTGCGCCGCGCCAAGGTCGGCGGCTGGCGCGACTACGTGACCGAGGAGCAGGCCGCCGCCATCGATGAGATGGTGCGCGAGCGGCTGGACCCGGTGTTCGGATATCGGTAAGGCAGCCGCGATGACCGTTGCATTTCAGAGCCTCGACAGCCTTCCTATCGGGATCGCCCATGCGGAAGTGATGGCGGCCTTCCAGCCATTCTTCTGCACCGAAGCGCGATCTGCCGAAGGCGCGCGGCAGGTGCGTCTCATCCGCTGGAACGCGGCAAAGCGCGCCGCGCGCCGCGCCTTCGGACGGTCTGCCGAAGGGGGCAAACGCAGCAAGAAGGTGATCGCCGGTGAATATGAAGGCGCATG
>CAIYXE010000087.1 GCA_903930095.1 uncultured Hyphomicrobiales bacterium | reverse complement strand
CTGCCGCCCTTACAGCGCCTTCACGCTTCCCGGCTTGTGCCCTGGCTTCATCGCCTTCAACGGATTGCGCAATGCCGCGCCAAAGGCCGGAGCGGAGATCTCGAAGACGTCGCCGTCCTCGGTCTTCACATTGTCCGCAATCGACAGCGTCGCCGTGCCGAAATAGTGGATGTGCAGGTCGCCGGGCCTGCGGAACCCGTCATACTTGAAGTGGTGGTATTCGAGGTTGGCGATGGTGTGGCTCATGTTGGCCTCGCCTGTGAGGAAAGGCTTCTCCCAGATCACCTGGCCTCCGCGGATGATGCGGCTCATGCCCTCGATCGAAGCCGGGATCTTCCCCGTCACCATTTCAGGCCCGATGGAGGAATGCCGGAGCTTCGAATGCGCGAGGTAGAGATAGTTCTGCCGCTCGGTCACATGGTCCGAATACTCGTTGCCCAGCGCGAAGCCCAGCCGCACGGGCCTCCCCCTGCCGTCGATCAGGTAGAGCCCGGCCAGTTCCGGCTCCTCGCCGCCATCGAGCGCGAAGGAGGGAAGCGGCAGCGGCTGGCCCGGCCCCACCAGCCATGAGCCGTCGCCCTTGTAGAACCACTCGGGCTGCACGCCTGCCTCGGACTTGGACTTCGGCTTGCCGCCTTCGAGGCCGAGCTTGAACATTTTCAGGCTGTCGGTCAGCTCTTCCTTCGCACCCGACAGCTTCTTGTGCATCCCGTCGCGCGCGGCGGCGGAGCCCAGATGCGTCAACCCCGTCCCGGTGATGATGCAATGGGCAGGGTCCGGGTGGTCGACCGGCGTCAGCACCCGCTTCTCCTTCAGCGCGCCGGCATAATCTTCCGTTGCCGTGCTGGCGAGGGCGGAGGCCATGGCGGAGAGTGTCCGCCCCTCCTTCAGCGTCAGTGCGGCCAGCGCTAGCGTGCTGGCCACCTTCTTGAGCAGCACCACCTTGCCCGCCGTGACGAGGCCCACACGGCGCTTTCCCTTGCTGTCGGCAATCTGGACGAGGTTCATGAGCGCGCTTCCCTTCAGGTCTTGTTCTGCATGACGATTATCGCGTCCGTTCAGCCCGCGAAAGCGTGTTTTTCGAAACCGCTGACGCCCGGGTCGAAGCAGAAGAGCCCGCCCTGCAGGGGCTGGCGGCGAAGGTCCTCTTCGGGGAGGTGGGCCCGCGACGTCGTGACATAGAGCGTGTCGAGCCGCGCTCCGCCGAAGCAGACATTGGTCACGCGCCTTGCCGGCATGGGCACCACCCGGTCGATGCGGCCCGTGGGGTCGATCCGCAGCACACAGGAGCCTTCCCACCGCGCACTCCAGATGTAGCCGTGCGCATCGACGGTGGCCCCGTCGGGATAGCCATGCTCCGTCGTGTCGTTGAGCACACGGCGGTTGGAGATCCGGCCTTGCTCCGGGTCGAAGTCATAGGCCCAGATCACCTGCGCCATGGAGTCGGTGAAATAGAATGTGCGCCCGTCGGGCGACCAGCACGGGCCGTTGGAAACGCCGATCCCCGTCTCCATGACGGTGGCCGTGCCATCCGCATCGATGCGGAACAGCTTGCCGGTGGGCGCGGTGATGGCGGCGTCCTCGCCCTGCGGGCCGATGTTGTTCATCATCGTCCCGAACCAGAAGCGGCCCATCGCATCGCAGGCGCCGTCATTGCCGCGGTTGCCGGGCGTTTCGGGGTCGATGTCGCGCCACGCGGCGAGAGCGCCGGTCTCCGGATCGAAGATGTTGAGCCCCTTGTGGGAGCCAACGAGGATCGTCCCGTCGCCGCGCCTGGCCATGGCGGTCACATGCTCGTCGAACTGCCATTTGCGATAGGCCCCGCTTGCCACGTGCAGCCGGTGGATGGCGGCGGGAACGATCAGGTCCAGCCACCACAGGCATTGCGTGGTGGCATCCCAGAAACAGCCTTCGCCGAGCTTGTCGCGCGACTCGATCAGGCAGGTGACAGGTGTTCTCGTGATCTTCATGCGTCTGCGTCCTGTGGCCATGTGTCCGAAATCCTGTAGCCCGCCGGATAGGGGTCGTCGGGGTCGAGCATCAGCGTCGACTGTCCGGTGATCCAGGCGCGGCCCGTGATGGTGGGAATGATGGCGGCATGATTTCCCACCACCGTGGTCCCCACGATCTCCCCGATGAAGCGGCTCTCGATGATGGAGCGTCCAATATAGCGCTGGCCCTCGCGCAGCAGCCCCTTGGCATGGAGCACCGCCATCAGCGCGGAGCAGCCCGTGCCGGTGGGAGAGCGGTCGATCTTGCCCGGCTTGATCACGCAGGCGTTCCGGCTCGACGGCGCGCCGTCCACGGTTTCAAGCGGCCCGGTCAGGAAGGCGAAGGAGAAGTGGTCCCAGCCGGGAAGGTCCGGGTGGCTGAAACCCAGCTGCGCGTTGGCCGCCTTCACGATTTTCCGGCCTGTCACCGCCAGCTCCCGTGCCTCGTCAGGCGTCACCGCAAAGCCCAGGCTCCTGGCATCGGCCATCACGAAGCTGTCGCCGCCGAAGGCCGTGTCCACGGTGATGGTGCCGAGCCCCTCGACCTCCAGCGGCACGCAAAGCCGCTCCGCGAAGGCGGGCACGTTCCTGAGGGTGATCGACTGCGCCTTGCCGCCATGGCACTGCGCCGTCACCTCAACAAGCCCCGCGGGTGCTTCCAGCAGCAGCTTCGTCTCGGGCTCGACCATGGGAATGATCCCCGCGTCCAGCAGCACGGTGGCGACACAGATGCAGTTGGAGCCCGACATGGGCGGTGTGTCCTCCGGCTCCATGATGATGAAGCCCATCTGTGCTGCCGGGTTCTTCGGCGGCACCAGCAGGTTCACGTGGCGGAACACACCGCCGCGCGGCTCATTCAGCACCAGCGCCCGCAGCCTGCCATCGGCGGCGATGAAGCGGGATTGTTCCCATAGCGTTTCCCCCGGTGGCGGCGGAACACCCCCCACGATCACGTCGCCCACCTCGCCCTCGGCGTGGCAGCCCATCACCTGAATTGCCATCCTGCTACGCAACAACCGTCCTCCCCTTGCGGAACATTACCAAAAGTTCATCCCTGTCTCACTTGAACTTGCCGCAGTTTACGTTACTTGGCCAGACACAGCGGCGCCGGGCCCCTCTGGCGAGACGGAATGTCTCGCGATGTCGGAGCCGCATGGGGGTAACAACAACACAAAGGGTCCGGCCATGGAATTCATCCAGGCGCTATTGTTTTCTGATTTTCTCGGAACACCATCCTATTTCTGGCTGATCTTCATTTCTGTCGTCATCGGCCTCCTCGTCCTCGACCTCGGCGTCCTGCACAAGGGCACGCGGGAGATCGAGGCGAAGGAAAGCTTCATTCTCTACGGCGGCTACATGGCCATCGCCTTCATCTTCGGCGCCTGGGTCTGGTATGCGCGGGGCGCCCAGTCGGGGCTCGAGTTCTACACCGGCTACCTGATTGAGCAGTCGCTGGCGATGGACAACATCTTCGTCATCGCCACCGTCTTCGCCTACCTGAAGATTCCCCGTCTCTATCAGCACCGGGTGCTGTTCTGGGGCATTCTCGGCGTCATCCTGTTCCGCGCCATTCTCATCGGTCTCGGCGCCGCGCTCGTCATGTCCTTCTCGTGGATCCTTTTCCTTTTCGGCGCCTTCCTGGTCTTCACCGGCCTGAAGATGTTCAAGACCTCCCATGACAAGCCCTCCCTCGAGGACAACTGGTTGCTGCGCTTCATCAAGAAGCGCTTCCGGGTCACGGATGAGCTCCATGGCGAGAAGTTCACCGTCCGGCAGATCGATCCGAAGACCGGCAAGATGGCGCTGTTCATCACCCCGCTCTTCGTTTCCCTGATCATCGTCGAGTTCGTGGACCTGATCTTCGCGGTCGATTCCGTTCCGGCGATCTTCGCCGTCACCCAGGATCCCTTCATCGTCTACACCTCGAACATCTTTGCCATCCTGGGCCTGCGCGCGCTCTATTTCGCGCTGGCTGCCGCCATGCACCGCTTCAAGTACCTGCAGTACTCGCTGGCGGTCATCCTGGTGCTCGTCGGCATCAAGATCTTCCTCGTGCCGCTGGGCATCAAGATCGACACGGCCATCTCGCTCGCCGTCACCATCAGCGTGCTGGCCTCAGGAATCCTGTGGTCCCTGTGGAAGACCCGGAACGACATGCCGGAGCCGGTCTCGAAAGCGGCTGACTGAGACCCTCTTTGCCTCGTGCGGAGGATGCGCTATCAGGGACCCGTCCAACGGCGGGTCCCATTTCCATGAAGAAGATCGAACATTTTGTGGAGGCGATCATCCTCGCCTCGCGCTGGCTCCTGGTGGTGTTCTACCTCGGGCTGGCGTTGGCGCTGCTGCTCTATGCGATATCCTTCACGACCAAGCTTTACGTCTTTGCCGACAAGCTGTTCACCCTGGCCGAGACCGACACCATCCTGAAGATGCTCTCGCTGATCGACGCCGCCCTGGTGGCCAGCCTCGTCGTCATGGTCATCATCTCGGGCTATGAGAACTTCGTCAGCCGCTTCGACAATGCCGACGGCAATGAAATCTCCTGGCTGGGCAAGGTGGATGCGGGCTCCCTCAAGATCAAGGTCGCCTCCACCATCGTGGCGATTTCCTCGATCCACCTGCTGCAGGTGTTCCTCAACGTCCAGCAGTTCACCAACAGCCAGCTCATGTGGCTCACCATCATGCACATGGCCTTCGTGCTGTCAGCCCTGCTGCTCGCCTACATCGACCGGCTGATGTCCTCGTCCAAGAAGACGAAGGAGGAGTAGGCCGCAGCCTTCACTGCGCCACGCCGGCGGCCCGCAGGATGGGCTGGGGCGAAAGCGCGGCGTTGCCCACGAACGGGCGGTCATGCGCCACGATGACGAACAGCGCCAGCGTGATGGCCGCCGTCATCGCCGCCATGGCCACGCCGCGCGGCAGGGGGAAGCGGGCGTGCCCCAGCGCCACCACCACCATCAGCAGCAGCCCGAGGCCGGACACCAGCAGCCATTGCCCGGCACTCACCACGTCCTGCGCCATTGATAGCCGTTGCTGCCGGGCGATCGACAGGCTGTCGAGCGAGGCGAGAAGCCGCTGCTGGATCATGCGGTTCTGCTCGCCCTCCGAAAAGCCGTTGAGCACCGCCGCGTAGAGGTTCCTCAACGCGCGCTCGGCGGCCGCGCGCGCATCCGGGTCGCTCATGGCGTCCCATTCCTCGTCCACCGCATTGGCATAGGTGGTGATGAGATGGGTGAACGCGTCCTGCGTCGGACCGGTGAGCTGATCCATGTAGATCCTGATCACCCGGATGTCGCGCGCCTCGGTGTTCACCATCTGCCGCGCGCGGTCTTCCGTGGTCCACACCGAATTGGCGAGGAAAGTCACCGACAGGCCGAACAACGTCCCGCACAGGGTGATGATGGCGGGCGAGAGTTCCGGCAGCCGCTGGCTCACCTGCCTCAGCGGCCAGCGCGCGATGAGCACGTGAAGCGCCAGGGCGATGCTCCCGACGATCCCGAGAATGACGAGGAACATGCCGCCGGGCGCAAGCGCGAAGATGAAATCCGGCGGCATGTCCCTTCTCCCCGTCTCAGACGGTCCTCAGATACCATTCGAAGTCGCGCGCCGTGGGCTCGGCATAGAAGCGGTCCGCCTCCACCTCTTTCAGCGTGCAGTAGGTGTCGACGAACTCCTTGCCGAAATACTCCTTCAGGATCGAGGCCCGCCAGAAGGCGTCGATGGCGTCGAACCAGTTGCCGGGAATGTACTTGGCGCGGCGTTCATAGCCATTGCCGGTCACCGGGTTCCCGGGCTCGCACTTCTCTGTGATGCCGTGGTGCATGCCCGCCAGAATGGCCGCCATCACGAGATAGGGATTGGCATCCGCGCCCGAGGGGCGGTGCTCGATGTGGCAGGACTTGGGCGGGCCCGCCGGAATGCGCAGGGAAACCGTCCGGTTGTTGATGCCCCAGGAGGCTGAGACCGGCGCGTAGGAATTGCGCCGGAAGCGCCGGTAGGAATTGGCGTTGGGCGCGAAGATCAGCATTGATTCCGCCATCGCCGCCTTGAGGCCGCCGATCGCGTGCATGAGAAGTTCGTTCTTGGTGGGGTCCTCGGCGGCGAACAGATTGTTGCCCTCTTCGTCGCCGAGCGACACGTGAATGTGCATGCCTGAGCCCGTCCAGCCCGAATAGGGCTTGGCCATGAAGGTGGCGGCAAGCCCGTGCTTTTCCGCCACGTTCTTGATCAGCCGCTTCAGCATGATGCCCTCGTCGCAGGCCTTCAGCACGTCGGCGCGGTGGCGCAGCACGATTTCCATCTGCCCCGGCGCATATTCCGAGATCAGCGTCTTGGCAGGCAGGCCCTGAACCTCGCACATGGCGTAGAGGTCCTTGAAGAAGGGCGCAAAATCCTCCGTATCCTGAAGATAATAGGCCTGGTAGTGCTGCGGCCTCGCTTCGTTGATCAGCGATTTGGGCGCCATGGGCTTGCCCGCCATCGCGGAGGCCCGGTCCATGAGGAAGAACTCGAGCTCGACCGCGCCAACCGGCGTCATCTTCAGTTCCGACTGGAAGCGGTTGACGATCATCTCCAGCGCGTTGCGCGGATCGGCATAGTGCGGCGTTCCGTCAAGGTCGTGCACGGCGGTGATGTATTGCGCCGTCGGCACCTCCGCCCAGGGCACGCGCACCAGGCTGCCCGGCACGGGCCACAGCAGCATGTCGCGGTCGCCCTCGTCGAAGACGAGCCCGGTTTCGGGCACGTCCTGCCCGGTGATGTCGAGCACGAGTGCCGAGATCGGCAAGAAGCGCCCGTCCTTCCAGGCGGGCACCACCTCGTCGCGGCGCAGCACCTTGCCGCGGGCAACGCCGCAGAGGTCCGTCCACACCACATGGACGCTTTCAATGTCGGGATTTTGGTCAAGGAATGCCTGCGCTTCGGCTTCGCGGCGTGGGAATTTAAGGGTCATCAGGAATGGCTCCGTGTCAGCTCATCAGTTCGGAGAGGCAGCGGTCGAGTCCCTCGACCAGCTGGTCCACATGCGCCGCGGCCGTCGCCGGGCAGATGAGCATCATGTTGTGGAACGGGGTGACGATCACCCCGCGATTGAGAAGATAGTGATGCACCGCCACGTCGATGGGCTGGTGGATCACCTTCGCGGCCTCGCCGCCGTTCCGGGGCCTTTCGGGCGTGCACATGAATTCCACGCGGGCCCCGGCACGGACAACGTGCCACGGCACGCCATGTTTGATGATGACATCGGCAATTCCCTTCTCAAGGCGCTTCGCCAGTGTCTCGAGGGGGCCGAACGCTTCCGGCGTGAAATAGTGTTCCAGCACGGCGCGCATCAGCGCCAGCTGGATCTTCGATCCCGATAGCGTCGTGCCGATGCCGGAGTGGCCGGGTGTGCGTGTCTCGAGGAAGGTGGCGATCCGCGCCGCCACCTCCGCGCTGAAGCCATAGACCGCGGCCGGAATGCCGCCGGCGATGGGCTTTCCCATCACCAGGGCGTCGGGCTCCAGCCCATGTGCGCGGCTGTAGCCTCCGGGGCCCGAGGAGATGGTGTGCGTCTCGTCGAGGACGAGCAGCGTGCCGGTCTTGCGCGTCAGGTCGCGCAGGGCCGCGTGGTAGCCCTCCTCCGGCAGCACCATGCCGACATTGGTCATGATGGGCTCGGCCAGCACGCAGGCCACGTCGCGGTCCTCCAGCGCACCAGCAAGCGCCGGCACGTCGTTGAATTCCACCACCTTGGTGAACTGCGTCAGGTCGCGCACCTCGCCGATCAGCGCCGGGTCGGCATGGGCCACGCCGCCGTCGATGGTCACGTAGGTGTCGTCCACCGCGCCATGGTAGCAGTGGTTGAAGACCAGGATCTTCCTGCGGCCGGAAATGGCGCGGCACCACTTGATCACCGCGCGGTTGGCGTCGGAGGCCGTCGCCGTCACCTGCCAGCGGGGCAGCCCGAACCGGTCTTCCAGGAGCCTGCCCACCACCGCAGCATCGGGTGAGGGCATCATGGTGGTGAAGCCATGCGCCCCCTCGCGCCTCAGCGCTTCCACCACGGGCGGCGGCGAATGGCCGAACATCGCGCCCGTGTCGCCTAGGCAGAAGTCGGCGTAGCCGTGGCCGTCGGCATCGGTCACGTCCACGCCCTCGGCCTTTGTCACGAACAGGGGAAACGGCGTTCCCCAGTCCACCATCCAGTGCATGGGAACGCCCTTCAGC
This sequence comes from uncultured Hyphomicrobiales bacterium, assembly GCA_903930095.1. Classification (GTDB taxonomy): domain Bacteria; phylum Pseudomonadota; class Alphaproteobacteria; order Rhizobiales; family Aestuariivirgaceae; genus Aestuariivirga. The sequence goes on along the minus strand of CAIYXE010000087.1, from coordinate 8,946 downwards.
CAGTGTCCTGCGGCGTCTTCCGAGAGTTTCTTCGAAATGGGGTTGCGCTGGGAGAAGAGAGCCTCTTCGCGGGCCAGCATGGCCTTTATCGCATGCTCCGGAATGTGACGCGGCATGATGTCCTTCTTGGCTGTTGACGTTGGCCATTGTCCTAGCCGCCCGCCCGTACCTCCACAACCCCCATGGATTCGCCGCTTGGAATCGTGCTTAGAGGCTTTCATGGCTGAAGGAGGCCCGTCGCATGGTCCGAACCGTCTATGTCAATGGCGAGTATCTCCCTGAAACGGAAGGGAAAGTCTCCATCTTCGATCGCGGCTTCCTGTTTGCCGACGGCGTTTATGAGGTGAGTGCCGTGGTGAACGGCCGGCTCGTCGACTATGCCGCCCACACGGAACGCCTTGCCCGCTCGCTCCAGGAGCTCCGCATCGAGTGGCCCTGCACCCGCGGGGAGCTGGACCGGATGCATGAGGAGCTGATCCGCCGCAACGGCCTCTCCGAAGGCATCGTCTACATGCAGGTCACCCGCGGCGCGGCGGACCGCACCTTCAACTTCCCGAAGGAGAAGGTGAAGCCCACGCTCATCGCCTTCACCCAGGCCATGAGCCTCGTCGCCAACCCGAACGCGGTCACGGGCGTCAAGGTCATCACCACGCCAGACCTGCGCTGGGCCAGGCGCGACATCAAGACGGTCATGCTCTTGGCCCCGGTGCTCGGCAAGCAGGAGGCCTATGAGCAGGGCTGCCATGAAGCCTGGATGGTGGAGGATGGCTTCGTCACCGAGGGTACCTCCTCCAACGCCTATATCGTGAAGGACGGCAAGCTCATCACCCGGGGGCTGTCGAACGAGATCCTGGCCGGCTGCACCAGGCGCGCCCTGTTCCGCCTGGCGAAGGAGCACGGGGTGGAGATCGTGGAGCGCAAGTTCACCGTGGAGGAGGCCTATGCGGCGGATGAAGCCTGCCTCACCTCCGCCTCGCAGTTCGTCATGCCCATCGTGGAGATCGACGGTCACCGCATCGGTGGCGGCCAGCCCGGCCCGATGGTGCGCAAGCTGAGGGAGCTCTTCCTCGCCGAGGCGGGCGCCTGACGCGGGTCATGCTCTCGCCGTCACCCCGGCGAAAGCGAGGATCCGGCTTCGGGCGCCCAAGGCCGGATTCCCGGCCTTCGCCGGAATGACGGACCCCTGAGGCGGTCCGATTTTGTTTTCACAATGTCAATCAGCAGCAGGCACGTCTGCTGACTGCCTACCACTGATTAGGAATAAAAGTCAAGGATTGTTTTCCTTCTACCGCTGGCTCACCCGCCAGCCGGGGTTGATCCACGGCTGCTGGTTCGAAGGCGGCAGCGGGTTCTTGCCGAGGATATGGTCGCTGGCCTTTTCGCCGATCATGATGGTGGGGGCGTTCAGGTTTCCGTTCGTCACCTGCGGCATGATGGAGGAATCCGCCACCCGCAGTCCCTCGATGCCGATCACCCGGCACTCGGGGTCGACGACCGCCATCGGGTCATCGGCTGCTCCCATCCGGCAGGTGCCGCAGGGGTGGTAGGCGCTCTCGCAGTGTTCGCGCACGAAGGCGTCGATCTCCTCGTCGGTGTCCACCTTGGCGCCCGGCTGGATTTCTTCGTCTGCATAGCGCTGCATGGCGGGCTGCCGGAACAGTTCGCGCGTCAGCCGGATGGCGCGGCGCCATTCCGTCAGGTCGTCGGGGTGGGAAAGATAGTTGAAGAGGATCGCGGGCGCGGCTCTGGGGTCGGCGCTCTTCACCCGCACATGGCCGCGCGATTTCGAGCGCATCGGGCCCACATGCACCTGAAAACCATGGCCGTTGAAGGCGGCCTTGCCGTCATAGCGCATGGCGGCGGGCAGGAAGTGATATTGGATGTCCGGGTACTCCACACCCGCCGCCGAGCGGATGAAGCCGCAGGACTCGAAGTGATTGGTGGCGCCGAGGCCCGTCTTCAGCAGCAGCCATTCGGTGCCGATCATGCCCTTGGAGATGAGGTTGAGCTGCGAATGCAGCGTCACCGGCTCGCGGGAGCGGATCTGGAAATAGACCTCGAGGTGGTCCTGCAGGTTCTCGCCCACGCCGGGCAGCGCATGCACGACCTCGATGCCTGCGGCCTTGAGCGTTTCCGGCGCGCCGATCCCCGACAGCTGCAGGAGCTTCGGCGAATTGATCGAGGAGGCCGCCACGATGACCTCGCGCCGTGCCTTCACCTGCCTGACCTTGCCGCGCACATCATATTCAACACCCACGGCGCGCCGGCCCTCGAACAGGATGCGGTGCGCCAGGGCATGGGTGAGAAGCCGCACATTGCCGCGCTTCAGGGCGGGCCTGAGATAGGCATTGGCGGCAGACCAGCGGATGCCGTTGTGGACGGTCATTTCCATCTGGCCAAAGCCTTCCTGCTGGCCGCCGTTGTAATCGGGGGTTACCGGGTAGCCTGCCTCGCGGCCCGCCTCGATGAAGGCGGAGTAGAGCGGATTGTTCAGCTCCCCGCGCTTCACATGCAGCGGGCCCGCACTGCCGCGCCAGCCGTCTTCCCCGCCATGGCTCGACTCCTGCCGCTTGAAATAGGGCAGCACGTGGCGGAAGCCCCATCCCCTGGCGCCCATCTCCTCCCAGCTGTCGAAGTCCCTGGCGTGACCTCTGACATAGACCATGCCGTTGATGGAGGAGGAGCCACCCACTACCTTGCCGCGCGGCGTGGCGAGGCGCCTGCCGCCCAGCTGCGGCTCGGGCTCCGTCTCGAAACCCCAGTTGTAGAGATTCATGTTCATGGGATAGGAGAGCGCCGAGGGCATCTGGATGAAGGGCCCGCGGTCGCTGCCGCCGAACTCCAGCACGCAGACGGTGTTCTTGCCGTTCTCCGCCAGGCGGTAGGCCATGGCGCATCCGGCGGAGCCTGCGCCCACGATCACGTAGTCATAGGTCTCCGTCATTTGCCGCGCCGTCCGCTGTCGGAGATCGCCTCGAGCACCGCGATCCGGGCCTCGGTCTCACGCCAGGAGGCGTTCACGGTCGCTGCCACCAGGGCCTCGGCCACGAACAGCGGCACGATGTTCGAATCCCAGCTGGAAGGTGCTTCGATACGGAGCGGAAGTGAATGCACAGCAAGTCTCGCAATTGGGGAAATCCACTGATCGGTAATGAGCACGACTTTCGCGCCCCGCTCTCGGGCGGAAGCGGCAAGATCGAGCATGCGCGCGTCATACCGGCGGATATCGAACAGCACGAGCACGTCCTGCCGGCCGACGTCGAGCAGGTATTGCGGCCAGGCTGACTGGGCGGCGGGGAGCAGCCCCACGCCCGGCCGCGCCATCTGGAGGTGGGTGGCGAGATAGCCGGCGATCGCCCCGGTGATCCGCCCGCCGGCGATGTGGATCTGCCGCTTCCGGTCCGCCAGCAGCGCCACGACGGCATCGAAGGCGCGGTGGTCCATCAGCTTGAGGGAGCCCGAAAGATTCTCCATCGCGGCGGTGGCGAACTTGTTCAGGATATGGGTGTCGGGCGCATCCGCCGCCCAGCGCTCATGCTTGGCGATGGGGTTCTGAAGCTGGGCGGAAAGCTCGGAGCGCAACTCCTCCTGCAGGGCCGGAAACCCGGGGAAGCCCAGCTTCTTCGCAAGCCGCAGCACGGAGGGAGTCGAGACATCGGCCTCCCGCGCGAAGTCGGTGATGCTGCCCAGCCCCGCCATGGGATAATTGGCGAAAAGCGCCGCCATCAGCTTGCGCTCGGCGGCGGTGAGCTCGCCTGACATCAGTCGCAGTCGTTCGGCAACCGTGGCGGTGCGGTGCGGCGGCATGGTGCTTCTCCCGGGGGTCGGCCAGGCAGTGTAACGAATTTGACAGTCGCCGTGCAATCTGAAATCATTGCTACAACACTGCCGAATTCCCCGGAGACCCTGTGGATGGGAGCCTTGCTCCACGATGACGAGGAAAGCCCCTTCATTGCCGTCAATGAAGAGGGTCGCTCCCCCTATGTGCTGATCTGCGAGCACGCCGCGCGCCTCATGCCGCGGCGCCTCGGCACGCTCGGCCTTTCCGACGCGGATCTCAACAGCCACATCGCCTGGGACATCGGCGCGGAAAAGGTGGCGCGGCTCCTCTCCCGCCTCATGGATGCGCCGCTGTTGCTGCAGCGCTATTCGCGGCTGGCCTATGATTGCAACCGGCCGCCGGAATCGCCCGGCGCCATTCCGGAGGTGAGCGAGCTCACCGCCATTCCCGGCAACCGCAAGCTCCCGGCGGAAGACAGGCTCGCCCGGGCGCGGGAGATCTACCGCCCTTTTCATGACGGCGTTTCCCTCGTCCTCGACAGGCGCGCCGCGGCCGGCCGCCAGGCGCTCATCGTGTCGATCCACTCCTTCACGCCCGTCTACAAGGGCAAGCCGCGCAGCGTCGAACTCGGCATCCTGCATGACCGGGACACGGCGCTCTCCGCCAAGCTCATCAAGAGCTTCCCCAATATCGATGCGCGCCTCAACGAGCCCTATGGCCCCAAGGACGGCGTGCTCCACACCCTCAACATGCATGGCTTCGCGCGCGGCCTCCAGCATGCCATGATCGAGATCAGGAATGACCTGGTGGCCACCGAGCGCGGCCAGGACGAATGGGCCCAGCGGCTCTCCGTGCCGCTCATCCAGGCCGCAACCACATAGAAGAGACGGGAGAACGACATGAGTGAAGGTATGCTGAGCCTCGACGAGCTGAGGGCCGAAGTGGCCGCCGGCACCATCGATACGGTGGTGGCCGCGATGGTCGACCTGCAGGGCCGCCTCGTCGGCAAGCGCTTCCATGCCAAATACTTCGTAGACGGAGGATATGAGGAGACGCATGGCTGCAACTATCTCCTGGGCGTCGACATCGAGATGGAGCCGGTGCCGGGCTACAAGGCGACGAGCTGGGACAAGGGCTATGGCGACTTCATCCTGAAACCGGACCTCGCCACGCTGCGCCGCACGCCATGGTTGCCCGGCACGGCGCTGGTGCTCTGTGACGTGCTCGACCATCACACCCATGAGGACGTGCCGCATTCCCCGCGCGGCATGCTCAAGAAGCAGCTGAAGCGCCTTGAGGCGATGAAGATGAAGGCCTACATGGCCTCGGAGCTCGAGTTCTTCCTGTTCGATGATTCCTACGAGCTGGCGAACCAGAAGGGCTACCGCAACCTCAAGACCGCCGGGTACTACATCGAGGACTACCATATCCTGCAGACCTCAAAGGAAGAGGTCTACATGCGCGCGCTTCGCAACGGGCTGGCGGGTGCGGGCATCCCGGTCGAGAACTCCAAGGGCGAATGGGGCCCTGGTCAGGAGGAGATCAACGTCAAATACGCCGAGGCGCTGGAGATGGCGGACCGCCACGCCATCATCAAGAACGGTGCCAAGGAAATCGCCTATAATGTCGGCAAGGCCGTGAGTTTCATGGCCAAGTGGGACTACGGCATGGCCGGCAACTCCTCCCACATCCACCAGTCGCTGTGGTCGCTCGATGAAAAGCCGCTCTTCATGGACAAGGCGGGCGAGCACGGCATGTCGGCGATGATGAAGCATTACCTTGCGGGCCAGCTCGCCCATGCCGGTGAGCTTACCTATTTTCTTGCGCCCTACATCAACTCCTACAAGCGCTTCATGGCCGGCACCTTCGCGCCCACCCGCGCGGTGTGGAGCTTCGACAACCGCACGGCGGGCTTCCGCATCTGTGGCGCGGAGACCAAGGCGATCCGCGTCGAGTGCCGCATCGGTGGTGCCGACCTCAACCCCTATCTCGCCTTCGCCGCGCTGATCGCCGCGGGCCTCGACGGCATCGAGAAGAAGATGGAGCTGGAGCCTGTGGTCTCGGGCGACATCTATGACACCTCGCGCAAGCTGCGCGAAATTCCCAAGACCCTGCGGGAGGCGACGCGCCTCCTCGACGAATCGGATTTTCTGCGCAAGGTGATGGGCAATGAGGTGGTGGACCACTACGTTCACACCGCCAATTGGGAGCAGTTCGAATTCGACCGCCGCGTCACCGACCTCGAACTGAAGCGCGGCTTCGAGAGATACTAAGTCGAGTCCCTTTCCCACCCGCTCTGATGCTGTCACCCGAGCGAAAGCTGGCATGACGGAAGAATAAAGAAACCCAGGAGACACCCTAATGGCCATTCCGAACCGCAACATCAATTACCCCACCGCCATCAAATACGGCGCGGGCCGCATCAGGGAACTGGCCGAGTTCTGCAAGGCCAACGGCATCAAGCGCCCGCTGGTGGTCACTGACAAGGGTCTGGCCGCCATGCCCATGGTGGCGGACATCATGGCGGACCTGAAGAAGGCGGGCCTCAAGGCGGCACTCTTCGCCGACGTGCGCCCCAACCCGGTGGAGGAGAACGTGCTCGCCGGCTGCAAGGCGTTCAACGACGGAAAGCACGATGGCGTGGTGGCGCTGGGTGGCGGCTCCGGCCTCGACACGGGCAAGATGATTGCGCTGATGCATGCGCAGAACCTGTCGATCTTCGAGCTCGAAGACATCGGTGACTGGTGGACGAGGGCCAACGCCTCGGTGATCTCGCCCATCATCGCCGTGCCGACCACGGCGGGCACCGGCTCGGAAGTGGGCCGCGCAGGCGTCATCACCCACCCGATCACCCATGAGAAGAAGATCATCTTCCACCCGTCCATCATGCCCAAGGTGGCGATCCTCGATCCGGAACTGACCGTGGGCCTTCCCCCGAAGCTCACCGCCGCCACCGGCATGGATGCCCTGGCCCATAATCTGGAAGCCTATTGCGCGCCGTTCTATCACCCATGGTCTGCGGGCGTGGCGCTCGAGGGCATGCGCCTCGTCAAGGACAACCTCGCCAAGGCCGTGAAGAAGCCGAAGGACCTTGATGCGCGCGGCAACATGCTGGTCGCCTCCGCCATGGGCGCCACCGCCTTCCAGCGGGGTCTTGGCGCCATTCACGCGATCGCGCACCCCTTCGGCGGCCTTTACGATGCGCACCACGGCCTGCTGAACGGCATCATCATGCCCTATGTGGTGAAGGCCAACCGCCGCAAGATCGAGAAGGACATCGAGCGCGCCGCCGCCTACTTGGGCATCAAGGGCGGCTTCAACGGCTTCCTCAAGTGGATTCTGGCGCTGAGGAAGGAGATCGGCATTCCCCATGCGCTGAAGGACATCGGCATCGACACCAGGCGCCTGGACGAGGTGGCGGCGATGGCGATCAAGGATCCTTCCGCAGGCGGCAACCCGATCCAGTTCACCGAGAAGCAGTACAAGGCGCTGGCGAAGAAGTGCGTGACGGGGGATCTCTGAGGCAGCCTTCCCGGCGTCTGGTCAGCTGTGTTGGCTTGTCCAGGCCTTGCAGCGTGCCGCAGTCTCGCCGTCTCCGAGGGCGCGTGCGATGAGCGAGGCCAGGGCATTGCCATCGCGCCTTCCGGGTGCGGCCGTATGCCCGAGGCCCAGCGCCTTGAGGCGGCGGGCATTGTCGAATTGATCGAACTGAAGCGGCATGGTGAGGGATACGCGGCCGGCATTCAGCGTTTCCTGCAGGGTACCGATGCCTCCATGATGGATCACGAGCCTGCAATGCGGCATGGCGGCCGGTAGGGAGCAATTGCTGAGGATCAGCGCATTCGGGTGCTTGATCGCTTGCCGAGGTCCGGGCTGGCCAAGCACCGCCACGGCCGGCAGGGAAAGCGAGCGGATGGCCGCGAGTAGCGTGATCATGGCATGGCGCTTGTTCGGCGCCTTGAACGAGCCGAGCGAGATCAGGATGGGCGCGCCGTGCCTGCCGAGAAACTCTTCCAGTTCAGGCGGCATGGTGGGCTTGGGCTGGAGCGGCAGGTTGAGGAAGTCCAGCGTCTTGTCTGCGGACAGCAGCAGGCGCTCGTCGAACAGGGCAAGGCGCGCGCAGGAAGGCCTTTCGGCTGGAAACATTTCATATGTCTCTGGCGCAAGCCCCGCGTCATTTCCAAGCGCCATGAGGCGGGGAATGAGCCTGCGATAGCGGTGGGAGAGAACCGGTTGGAGTTTCCGGCGCGTCTCTATACCTTGTGAGCAGGAGGTGAGCCTTGGCCACCTGGGCATGACGGGCGGATCCGCCTGCTGGTTCAGTGCAAGCGGGTAGAGATACAGCCGGACCGAAGGGACGCGCGCCCTGTGCGCTGCGATTGCCGCCGCTGGGGTGATCCAGCTATGCATCACCTTGCTGATCTTCTGCTTGATGATTACGCGGTGCATCTGCTCGGCCGCTAAATGGGCATGTTCGTCGATGTCATTCAGGATCGATTCCAAGCCGTGCCTTTGTGACAGAAACCGTTGTTGGTTTTCTATCCGCCAATCGGTTTGCTCGATGCCGGTGGGTATGGCCGAGAATGAGGCGGAAACTCCCCCGAACAGTTGTTGCGCATAGCCTGGACCGCAGACATGCACGCGATTGCCTTGTCCGGTGAGATGCCTTGCAAGCCGCTGGATGGGAAAAACTTCCCCGAGTGTTCCCCAGCAGGTCAGGAGAATACGTTCTTTCCCTTGCATGTCTTTGTCCAGCTTATCCGGCAGAATTAGCAGGCTCCGCGATGAACGCAAGCGAATGGCGTGGAACTGTCGCTGCAGCAGATTCCGGCGGGCTTATCAACTCATTCCTTTCCCCTGCGCTTGTGGGGGAGAGGAATGAAAGCTTGCGCTAATCGCCCGGCGTATGCTCTACGTGGAACTCGACGTCGATCTCGCCCGCCTCCCGGAAGGTCAGGGTGATGGTGAAGCGCTGGTCGAGCACGAGTGGCGCCTTGAGGTCCATGAGGCGGAGATGCCGCGCTGTGGGCCTCATGGCCATGGGCCGGCCGGGCTCCAGCACGAAATCATCGAGCGGCGGATCATCATAGCGATCGTTCCGCCGCAATTCGATCCGTGCACAGACGGATGAGCGGGCGGCCACCAGTGCATCCGCCGCCGTGCCG
>CAIYXE010000086.1 GCA_903930095.1 uncultured Hyphomicrobiales bacterium | reverse complement strand
CTTGGTCTGACGCCATGGGGGGGGTGGCGGGGTTCTGAAATATATCACCCAATCCTGGACTTTCCGCGCGCAGGTCCGGAAGGCAGAGAATGACCGCCTTCGTCATGCCTAAGCCTGGGTTCATGTAGCGCCGATAACACTGTATCTGGACGCGGAAGAGATGGCGCTCCCTGCGGGAGTCGAACCCGCCTTTGCAACGTGAGAGGCTGCCGTCCTAACCGATAGACGAAGGGAGCTCACGCCATAACGACGTGTCCTATACAGATGACGGCCGCTGAGTGCAAGCGGAGGCGGCGGGATTCAGTCTCCGGCTGATATGCGCGACAGGATCGTGTTCTTCCGGAGATCAATCACGATCACCAACCGGCCAGTATTGAGGACAAGCCGGTCGCCGTCGATTTCCGCATGGCGGATGTCGGTGCCTTCTGGCAGTCCAAGGTTCAGCATCGCGGGCGGGGCCGGCGGCCTGGGTTGTGCCTTCTGTGTGGATTTCCAGATGATGCCGCCCACAAGTGCGAGGAACAGCAACACCAGGATGATGCCCATGATATAGACGATCCTGAGCAGGAGCCGGGCCGAGGCGGGAACCCCGGCAGAGGCCTCACTCGGTTCCTGTCTTGCGATGTCATCGGAAGTGGTCATGTCAGTGCCTGCAAAATCCCTCGAAACGCGCGCAGCGGAGACTTTACGCCTCGACAAGGCGCTGGCGAACGCCTTTCCCGATGTGAGCCGGGCCAGATTCCAAGCTCTTATCGCGGAAGGTGCGGTGAGAGTCGAGGGCGTCCCCGTCCGGGAGCCGCGGCACAAGGTGAAACCCGGAGAGGCCCTGTGCGTTCTCCTGCCGGAGCCTGCTGAGCCGGGCCCGGGGCCGGAGGCAATGAAGCTCTCGATCGCCTATGAAGACAAAGATCTGATCGTGATCGACAAGCCCGCTGGTCTGGTGGTGCATCCGGGTGCGGGCAACGAGACCGGTACGCTGGTCAATGCACTGATCTCACATTGCGGTGAGAGCCTGTCTGGCATCGGTGGCGTGAAGCGGCCGGGCATCGTGCACCGGCTCGACAAGGATACGAGCGGGCTGATTGTCGTGGCAAAGAATGACCGGGCCCATCATGGCCTGTCTGAGCAGTTCGCCGCCCATGGCCGGGACGGCAGGCTGGAGCGCAGCTATCTCGCCATCGTCTGGGGCGTGCCGGAGCGGCAGAGCGGTTCGATTGCCGCATCGATCGGGCGAAGCACGGCGAACCGGCAGAAAATGGCGGTGTCCCGCAGCACCTCTGCCCGCCAGGCCATCACCCACTACGGGTTGCTCGAGACGCTTGGCAGGCCTCCGGTCGCCAGTCTGATCCGCTGCCGCCTTGAAACCGGGCGCACGCATCAGATCAGGGTGCACATGGCTCATGCCGGTCACCCCCTGCTTGGAGATCAGGTCTATGGATCCGGGTTCCGGAGCTCCACCACGAAGCTGTCCGAAGCCTCCAAAGCTGCACTCAAGGCATTGAATCGGCAGGCACTTCACGCGGCAACGCTGGGCTTTGACCACCCGATCTCCGGCAAGCCGATGCGCTTCGAAAGCCCCGCACCAGCCGATATCGGCACGCTGCTCGAGGCACTGCGCTTGAACGTCACGGAACAGTGACTATCTGTAACCGGTCCGGTGTCTTATTTTTTGCGTAATTTGGGCCTATACGGTTGGTCCAGACAGGAAAGGCTAGGTACGAAATGGCAAAGACCACTTCCCTCCCCGCGATCGCCTCCGGCGAGGCTGGGCTGCAGCGTTACCTGCAGGACATCCGCCAGTTCCCCATGCTCCAGCCTGACGAGGAATACATGCTCGCCAAGCGCTGGAAGGAGCATGGCGACGCAAAGGCAGCACAGAAGCTGATCACCAGCCATTTGCGGCTCGTGGCCAAGATCGCCATGGGCTACCGCGGATACGGCCTGCCGATCGGCGAGGTCATCTCCGAAGGCAATGTCGGTCTCATGCAGGCGGTCAAGAAGTTCGAGCCGGACAAGGGCTTCCGTCT
>CAIYXE010000085.1 GCA_903930095.1 uncultured Hyphomicrobiales bacterium | reverse complement strand
GGAGAGGGATGAGTTGCTGATCATCGCCCTCTCTCCCGGAGGGGAAAAAGATAGCTTCGTTCTCCGCAAGCCATGGCAGAGCGAATAAAAAAGGCCGCTCTGATCGAGCGGCCTTTCCGTGAGATGCGCCGGGAGGCGGTCTCAATTTCTTGCGTCAGCTCCGCGGTTCCGCGGAGGCGACGATCCGGCTGCCCGGCACTGTGAACTCACTCGACATCGGATCACCTCCTTTCGTTGTTGATAATGACGCCAAGGTGGGGGCTTGCCGGGTCTTCGTCAAGCGGGCATTTTCGGGTGCCGACAATGAAAGGACTGCCCATGAGCGCCGCCGACATCCTGATCACCAACGCCCGCGTCCTGACCATGGACCCGGCCCGCCCAAAGGCTGAGGCGCTGGCGATTGCGGGAAACCGCATCATCCGGGTGGGTTCGAAAGAGGAGGTCGCGGGGCTCAAGGCCGGGCATACGCGGGTGATCGATGCCGGCATGAAGACGGTGATGCCCGGCATCATCGAAAGCCATGTGCATCTTTTCGGCGGCTCGGTCGAGCTCGACACGCTGATGCTGAACGGCCTGAGCGGCTTCGAGGCGATCGCCCAGGCGGTTGCCGACTATCGCCGGACCAGGCCTGGCGAGGCGGTGCTGCTGGCCACCGGCATTGCGCATGAGGCGATGGGAGAACCGATCACGCGGCAGATCCTCGACCGCATGGTGGCTGACATTCCCTTCATCATCGGCTGTTTCGACCACCACACCATGTGGGCCAACACCAAGGCGCTGGAGGCGGCGGGCATCATGAAGGGCCGCGACCTGCCCGTGGGCAACGAGATCGTGCTTGACCACAATGGCATCGCCACGGGCGAACTGCGCGAGCCTGCAGCCTATATGCTGGCGCAGGCGCTTACCCCCACGGGCGGGCGCGAGTGGCTGGGCATGACGACGGGCGAGAGCCCCGTGCCGCCGGCAACCGCCGCCCAGCGCGCGCTGGACATGAACTACTTCAAGCAGGGCATCGCGCATGCGGCGTCGCTCGGCATCACCTCCATGCACAATATGGATGGTAACTGGTACCAGCTTGAGCTGCTGCAGGCGCTGCTCGACAAGGGCGAGCTCAATGCGCGGGTCGAGATCCCCTTCCACCACAAGAACACCTTCGAGAACGCGCGCGTCGACGAGGCGGCCGAGATGCGGGCGAAATACGGCCGCCATCGCCCCGGGGGCGACATGCTCCACTGCGACCGGGTGAAGATCTTCATCGACGGCGTGCTCGAAACCTATACGGCGCTGATGCTCGAGGGCTATCCCGACCAGCGGGACAATATGGGAGCGCCGCTGTTCAGCGCCAGCGACTTCAACGACATCATCCGGCGCGCCGACGGCCACGGGCTGCAGGTTGCAACACATGCCATCGGCGATGGCGCGGTGAGGCGAACGCTCGACGCCTATGAAGCCGCGATCAGGGCCAATGGCCGGCGCGACTCCCGCCACCGCATCGAGCACATCGAGATGATCGACCCCGCGGACATTCCACGGCTGAAGGAACTGGGCGTCATCGCCTCGCTGCAGCCCATTGCGGGCGTGGGCGTTCCGGGCAATCCGCCCGAACCCATCCTGTCGCGCGTCGGCCAGCAGAAGTTGCCCTACGCCTATGCCTGGCAGACGCTGCGTGAAACGGGGGCGGTGATCGCGTTTTCCTCCGATTGGCCGGTGGCGCCTTTGAGCCCCTTCCTCGGCATGCAGGCGGCAATGACCGCGGTGCCGATGTGCGAAGGCTGCGAACCCCAGGCCCAGAGCCTGATGGACACGCTGCACGCCTTCACCGCGGCGGGCGCCTACACCGAGTTCATGGAGCACGCCAAGGGTACGCTGAAGGACGGCTACCTCGCGGATGTGGTGGTGCTGGATGCCGATATGGAGCAGACGGCGAAGGACGAGGTGGTGAATGTCAGGCCGCAGGTGACGATCTGCGACGGGCGGGTGACATTCGAGGGATGAGGGGACGCGGGTGATTGCGTCGCACTGCCTTGGGCGCGTGGACTCGTGGAGAGGCCCCCTCACCCCGTTTTGAGGCAGCATCCCTCTCCCCCTGCGGGGGCGAGGGGGAAATTGGGGGGGTGCGAGACCCCTTCACGTTCGCCGAATGTTCCGCTATGGAGGGGCATGGCTAAATCCTTGCACTTCGTCTGCCAGAGCTGCGGCTCATCATCCTCCAAATGGTCCGGGCGGTGCGACGGCTGCGGGGCGTGGAACACCATCGTTGAGGAGCAGGCGGCGGCACCGCTTTCGGGCGCGAAGGGCGTGGCACTGCCGAAGGGGCGGGCGACCCGGCTGGTGGGGCTCCGGGGCGAGACCCCTGCCCCGCCCCGCATCGTGACGGGAATCGCCGAGCTTGACCGGGTGGCGGGCGGCGGCTTCGTGCCGGGATCGGGCGTGCTGATCGGCGGCGACCCCGGCATCGGCAAATCCACGCTGCTGTTACAGGCGCTGGCGGCGCTGGCGCGCAAGGGCGAGCGCGTCGTCTATATCTCCGGCGAGGAGGCGATCGCGCAGGTGCGGCTCCGGGCGCAACGGCTGGGGCTGGACGACGCGCCGGTGCTGCTGGCCACGGAGACGAATGTTTCCGATATTCTGGCGACACTTTCCGAGGAGAAGCCACCGGCGATTGCGGTGATCGATTCGATCCAGACGCTGTGGGCGCCCTCGATCGAGGCGGCGCCCGGCACCGTGTCACAGCTCAAGGCGGGCTCCGAGGCGCTGATCCGCTTTGCCAAGCAGAAGGGTACCGCGGTGCTGCTGGTGGGCCATGTGACCAAGGACGGGCAGATCGCGGGGCCGAAGGTCGTCGAGCACATGGTGGACGCCGTGCTCTATTTCGAGGGCGACCGCGGCCACCAGTTCCGCATTCTGCGGGCGGTCAAGAACCGGTTCGGGCCAACCGACGAGATCGGCGTGTTCGAGATGTCAGACGGGGGGCTGGCGGAAGTCACCAACCCGTCACGCCTGTTCATGGGGTCCAGCGAGCATCCGACACCTGGAACGGCCGTTTTCGCAGGCATGGAGGGCACCAGGCCGCTGCTGATCGAGGTGCAGGCGCTGGTCTCTCCCTCCCCGCTCGGCACGCCGCGGCGGACGACCGTGGGTTGGGATTCCAACCGGCTTGCGATGATCCTCGCCGTGCTCGAAGCACGCGCCGGGGTGCAGATCGGGCCGAATGACGTGTACCTGAACGTCGCCGGGGGCCTCAAGGTGCGCGAACCCGCAGCCGACCTGGCGGTGGCGGCCGCCCTCCTCTCCTCGCTGACCGGCACGGTGATCCCGCCTGGCACGGCGGTGTTCGGCGAGATCGCGCTCTCGGGCGCCATCCGGCCGGTGGGCCAGACGGAGGCCCGCCTCAAGGAGGCCCAGAAACTGGGCTTGAAGGAGGCGGTGGTCGCCGCGGCGGCCGAGCAGCCCGGCATCAAGGGGCTCGGCATCAGGCCGATGGAAACCATCATGGACCTCGTTGCCTGGTCGGCCGCACAGGACCGGGGGCAACGGAGAATCGCCTAGGCTCGCGGACGATTCCTTTCTATAAGGGCCCAGAAACGGTTTGAGGACCCTTCAGGACAACGAGATGCCGTTCACCTTTCTCGACTTCATCCTTCTCGGCATCATGCTGATCTCCGGGCTTCTGGCGCTGGCGCGCGGTTTCACGCGCGAGGTGCTGTCACTGGTCGCCTGGGGCGCGGCGGCGGTTGCGGCCTATTTCGCGATCAAGCAGCCTGACTTCGTCGAATTCGCCAAGACCAACATCCCCTATCTCGACAAGGAAATCCTGGCGCAGATCGCGGTGGGGGCCACGGCCTTCCTCATCGTGCTGATCATCGTCTCGATCATCAGCGTCAAGATCTCGGACTATGTGGTCGATTCCTCGGCTGGCTCCTTCGACCGCACGCTGGGCTTCATCTTCGGCGTCGCCAGGGGCTTCCTCTTCGTGGCAATCGCCTACCTGTTCTATGGCTGGCTGCTGCCACTGGACAAGCAGCAGGCCTGGGTCAGGAATGCCTACAGCCTGCCGATGATCAAGTCGGCGGGCGAAGGGCTGCTCTCCTTCATGCCACCGGACATCGCCGAGACGCTATCCAACACGGCGCTGGCCGATAAGCCCGGCGCCGCCGAGCCGCCGAAACTGCCGGATCTGCCGGAAGCCGGATACCAGAGCAACGAAAACCAGGGTCTGGAAAACCTGATCCAGGGAACGGGCGGGGCGGAGCAACCGGCAACGGGACAAGGCAACAGCCAATGAGCAGCGACATCGACTTCGAGCTGAACGCCGACCGCCTGCGCGAGGAATGCGGCGTGTTCGGCATCTATGGCCACCCTGACGCCGCCGCGCTGACGGCGCTGGGCCTCCACGCGCTGCAGCACCGCGGCCAGGAGGCGGCGGGCATCGTGTCCTTCGACGGTGAGCGCTTCCAGACGGAGCGGCGGCTGGGCCTCGTCGGCGACCACTTCTCCTCCGAAAAGGTGATCAACCGGCTGCAGGGCTCCTCAGCACTTGGCCATGTGCGCTATTCGACCACCGGCGAGACCATCCTGCGCAATGTGCAGCCGCTGTTCGCGGAACTGGCAGCCGGTGGGCTCGCCATCGCGCATAACGGCAACCTGACCAACGGCCTGACGCTGCGCCGCGAACTGATCAGCCAGGGCTGCATCTGCCAGTCGACATCCGATACCGAGGTGATCCTGCACCTGGTGGCGCGCTCGCAGAAGGGCCGGATCGTGGAGCGCTACATCGATGCGCTGCGCGCCCTCGAGGGCGCCTATGCGCTGGTGGCGCTGACCAACAAGAAGCTGATCGGCGCCCGCGACCCGCTGGGCATTCGCCCTCTCATCCTAGGCGAGCTGAACGGCGCCTACATCCTCTGCTCGGAAACCTGCGCGCTCGACATCATCGGGGCCAAGTACATCCGCGAGATCGAGAACGGCGAAGTCGTCGTGATCTCGGATGAAGGTGTTGAGAGCCTGAGGCCGTTCCCCAAGCAGCCGGCACGGCCCTGCATCTTCGAATACATCTATTTCTCCCGGCCTGATTCCATGCTGGGCGGACGCTCGATCTACGAGGTGCGCAAGGCCATGGGGCGGGAACTGGCGCGCGAATCCTCCCTCGCGGCGGACGTCGTGGTGCCGATCCCGGATTCGGGCGTTCCGGCAGCGCTGGGCTTCGCGCAGGAAACGGGCATTCCCTTCGAGCTCGGCATCATCCGCAACCACTATGTGGGACGCACCTTCATCGAGCCGACGCAGACCATCCGATCGCTCGGCGTCAAGCTGAAGCACAATGCCAACCGCGCGGTGGTGAAGGACAAGCGTGTGGTGCTGATCGACGACTCGATCGTGCGCGGCACGACCTCCGTCAAGATCGTGCGCATGATGTATGAGGCGGGCGCCAGCGAAGTGCACATGCGCATCTCGAGCCCGCCCATCAAGCACCCGGATTTCTATGGCATCGACACGCCGGAGCAGAAATCGCTGCTGGCCGCCACCCACACGCTGGAGGAGATGCGCGAATACATCGGCGTGACCTCACTGGCCTTCCTCTCCGTCGACGGCGTCTACCGCGCGGTGGGGCTTCCCGGCCGTGACCACACGCGCCCGCAGTTTACCGACCATTGCTTCACGGGCGATTATCCCACACATCTGACAGACCTCGTGGGCGAAACACGCAGGCAGCAGCTCTCGCTGCTGGCCGAGGCAGGCTGAGGAGATCATGGCAGGACGGCTAGAACAACGCGTCGCCCTTGTGACCGGCGCATCGCGGGGGCTTGGCGCCTCCGCCGCCGTGGCGCTGGCAAGGGAGGGAGCCCACATCATCGCGACGGCGCGTACCGAGGGCGGCCTCTCCGAACTCGACGACGCCATCAAGGCAGTGGGCGGATCGGCCACGCTGGTGCCGCTCGACATCCGGGATTTCGACGCCATCGACCGGCTGGGTGCGGCGATCTTCGAGCGCTGGAAGCGGCTCGACATTCTGGTGGGCAATGCCGGTGTTCTCGGCAAGCTCACCCCCATGGCGCATGTCGACCAGAAGATGTGGGACGAGGTGATGGCGGTGAACGTGACCGCCAACTACCGTCTCATCCGCTCGATGGACGTGCTGCTGCGCCAGTCGGATGCGGGGCGCGCGGTGTTCGTGACCTCGGGCCTCGCCAACAAGTGCTGGGCCTATTGGGGGCCCTACTCGATCTCCAAGGCGGCACTCGAGGCGATGGTGAAGACCTATGCTGCGGAGACCGCCACCACCACCCTCAAGGCCAACTGCTTCAGCCCCGGCGCGACCCGCACCGGCATGCGCGCCAAGGCCATGCCGGGCGAGGACCCGATGAGCCTTCCCCACCCCGACGACGTGGCAGCCCAGATCGTGCCGATGTGCGAGCCTGCCTTCAACGACAATGGCGGGGTTTGGAAATATGACCCCAAGGGCCTTTTCAAGCAGTTCTGACACCATGAATGATGACAACGTGATCGCGGCCTTCGCGGCTGCCCGCAAGTCCCAGTCTCCGCTTTCCACCCTGCCAGAGGACGCGCCACCCGGCTTCGACCGCGCCTTCCGCCTGCAATGCGCAGTGACGCGCGAACTGGGCTGGACCCAGGCCGGCTGGAAGATCGGCTGCACCTCGGAGCGCGCGCAGAAGGCGCTGAACGCCACGGGGCCGTTTCCGGGCACCGTGTTTGCCAACCGCGTCTACCGCTCGGGCGATTTCTTCCCGACCATTGCCGGGAACAAGCGCGTGGTGGAGCCAGAGGTTTGCTTCACCATGGCCAAGGGCCTGCCGCCGCGCGGAAGCCACTACACCGTGGACGAGGTGATGGCTGCCGTGGCGCATGTGTGTGTGGCCGTCGAGGTCGTCAACCCGCGCACCCCGAGGGGCTTCGGTGATGCCGTGCCGTGGTTCATCGTGGACGGCGGCCTCAACGAAGGCATCGTGCTGGGCGAGGCATGCAAGCCGCTCTCACGGGCGTTCTATGCCTCACTCAAGGGCGAGGTGACGTGGAACGGCCGCGCCATGCAGGGCGGTGTTGGCGCAAATGCACTGGGCGGCGGCGACCAGGCGCTGACGTGGCTGGCCAACCACCTGAACGGGCACGGCCTGGGACTGGCCGAGGGCGATATCATCACCACCGGAGTGATCACCGAGTTCTTCCAGGCAGAACCCGGCGACACCGTCGAGGTCACGTTCGAGCATCTGGGGCGGGTGTCGGTGAGGTTCTAGCGCGGCGGGCGCAAGATCATGCTCCAGCCATTGAGGCGAGGGACCGAAGCGCACTGGATTGCATCTCGCGGCCCGTTGCTCTGGCAGTGCGCGAAATTCTTGCCGTATTGACATAGCAAACCTCCCATCTTCGATGATATATATTAATTGTTGAATTTATTACCTTCCAGTTTGATGTAAGTCAACTCGACTTTCAATCGATGTCCTAGTTAGACAAATGCGAGGCAGAATGGATTTCTCCTCTCGCGGCATCAGTTGAGAGGACGCATTCAATGCAAGGACCAATCAAATTTCTGGCGGGGCTGGCGGCAGCCGCACTGCTCATGCAGGGCCACGCGGAAGCATATGATCTCAACAATGGGCGGCTTCTCGCCTCCAACTGCACGCAGTGCCATGCAACCAATGCTCTTCCCAAGAGTGGCGGCTATGACAGCCTCGCCGGCAGTTCCTATTCCGAAATCTATGGCGAGTTGAAGGACATGGCCCAGAAGTTCAACGCGGCCACCAAGACCTGCACGGAGAGCGATCCCAAGGGCTGCCTCATGGCCGTGCACGCGAAACCCTACACAGACCAGGAGATGCAGGACATCGCCTGGTACCTGTCACAGCGATAGACGTCAGGCTGGGCACAGGGCCGGCAATCACAGCATCAATGGGAGCTACGCCATGCAAAGACGCGAATTCGTCAAGTACCTGACCGCCGGCACCGCTGGCCAGTTCATTCTTCCGGCCCTGAAGGCACAGGCAGCCATCACGCCGCTCAACGTGGTGATCATAGGCGGCGGGATGGCGGGCGCCACGGCGGCGAAATATCTCCGCGTGTGGGCCAAGAAGCTGGCGATCGACGCCTATGTGAGCGTGACGATCATCGACATGAACGACAAATACACCTCAAACATCATGAGCAACATGGTGCTCACCGGCGAGAAAACGCTGGATTCGCTGAAGTACAACTATGCGAACCTCGGCACGAAACATGGCGTGACGTTCATTCAGGCAACGGTGTCATCCGTCGATCTCGCGAGTGGCTGGGTCTACGGCAAGACGCCCACCAGTGGAAGCAACATCCTGCTCAATGCCACGCCCTTCAACAAGCTGATCCTGGCGACAGGTGTGGACTTCGACTATGGGGACATCACCCTCACGGATTCGCTCTACACCAGTCATCATGATGCCATTCCCCATGCATGGCAGGCAGGCACGCAGACGACGCTGCTGCGTAGTCAGCTGGTCAACATGAAGGCGGGAAATCATGTGGCCATCACCATTCCGCCCTCGCCCTACCGCTGCCCGCCGGGCCCCTATGAGCGCGCCTGCGTGATC
>CAIYXE010000084.1 GCA_903930095.1 uncultured Hyphomicrobiales bacterium | reverse complement strand
CCAGCATGTATTTGAAGCGGCGCTGATACTCCTTCAGCACGTCCGGGTGCTCCTGGAAGATGCGCAGCACCTCGAGCAGGAGGTCGCCGAAGTCGGCGGCGTTCACCACCTTCAGCCGCTGCTGGTATTCCTTGTAGAGCTGCCCGCCCAGCCCATTGGCGAAGCTCGAGGCTTCGCCCGCCGGTATCCGGTCGGGCGTCAGCCCCCGGTTCTTCCAGCCGTCGATGAGGGAGGCGAGCTGCCGGGCGGGCCAGCGCTTCTCGTCAATGTCATGGGCGTCCAGAAGCTGCTTCAAGAGCCGGATCTGGTCATCCGTATCGAGGATGGAGAAGCCGGACCTGAGACCTGCAAGCTCCGCATGGTTGCGCAGGATCTTGACGCCGATCGAATGGAAGGTGCCGAGCCATGTCATGCCCTCGACCGCCCCACCGATCAGCGCGCCAATGCGGTCGCGCATCTCGCGCGCCGCCTTGTTGGTGAAGGTGACGGCGAGCAGCTGCCCCGGCCAGGCCTTGCCGGTGGCCAGGATGTGGGCGAGCCTGGTCGTCAGCACCCGCGTCTTGCCGGTGCCCGCGCCCGCGAGCACGAGGAGCGGGCCGTCGGTGATCTCCACCGCCGCCCGCTGTTCGGGGTTCAGGCCCTTGAGATAGGGGGGCTCGCCCTGTGCCATGGCGCGCGCCGCCAGACCCCCGGGCTTCAACGCGGGGGCTGGCTCGTCGTCGCCGAAGTCGTCCAGGTCGAAGTTCTTGCTGCTCATCAGGTCCGATTCCTCGCGGACCACTATAGCAACGGCGAGAACGAAAAGCGAAACTTACCGGGTTCAGGCGGCCTGGCGTGAGGGGCTGGCGGCGGGCGTCTTCAGGTTGCGCACCGCGCCCTGGAGCTGGCGCCAGGTTTCGGCGGTGTCCATGTCGCCCATCCGCTCACACAGCAGGGCGTGTTTGGCGGCTTCTGATTCGGCGCTCTTTCCATGAACGAAAACAAGCGCTTCCGCGAACAGGTTCAGACCAGTGTTCATGATTCTCGCCTCCTTCGTCAAGTTCATTTTCCAGAATGGCATGGTTAATGCTTGATGAATGTTGCGCGAGTATGACGAGGTTGGATCAAACCGCTCCTGCAACGCATTTTTGGATACTGATCTTGCAATCCCCCTCGACCCCTGGGGGGGCGAGGGGGGGAGGAATCCCGGCGTGCTTCAGGCCTTTTTCGGGATGCCGATTCGGTGCCCCACCTGCGGCGGCACGGGGAGATCTTTGTGGGCCTCCCGCATTGCCGTGATCTTTTCCATGACATCGGGCGGGAAGGGTGCGGATTTCTTGAGGCCCATGTCGATATGCATGACGATGATCTCGGTCACGCAGGAGAGCCAGCCTTCGCCCGCATGGAACATCTGCTGCACATAGTGCACGCGCTTTGAATCGCAGTCGAGGATCTGGGTCTCGATCCTGACCGAATCCCCGGCATGCAGCTCGCGGACATAGGTGTTGTGGCATTCCAGCGTGAAAAAGGAGGCGTTCCGCTCGGTCACGTAGTCGGGTCCGAGCCCCAGCACCGCGAAGGCATCGTCGCCCGCCCGGTCGAACAGGACGTTGTAATAGGCCATATTGAAGTGACCGTTGTAGTCGATCCACTGGTCCTCGACCTGCTGGATGCGGCCCACGAAAGGGGCGGGATAACCCATCGCAAATTCTCCGGCTTCTTGCTAGTTTCCCTACCATGGATAGCCCGACCGCGAAGACAAGCACAACTCAGACCGTCACCGAGATCCGCCAGTGGCTTGGGGACAGGCTCTCAACCGCGCCCGCCGTGCGCGAGCAGCACGGCAAGGACCAGACCTGGAACCCCGGCGCCGCACCCGATGCCGTGGCCTTCGTCAAGAGCACGGAGGAGGTGCAGCGCATCGTCGCCACCTGCGCGAAGCACCGGACACCGATCATCCCCTATGGCACCGGAACCTCGCTCGAGGGGCATTTCTCCGCGCCCTTCGGCGGCATCTCGATCGATCTTTCGCAGATGAACCGCGTGCTGGAAGTCAATGCGGCCGACCTCGATTGCCGGGTCGAGGCGGGCGTCACCCGCAAGCAGCTCAACACGCATCTGCGCGACCAGGGGCTGTTTTTCCCCGTCGACCCCGGCGCGGATGCGAGCCTGGGCGGCATGACGGCGACAAGGGCGTCCGGCACCAACGCCGTGCGCTACGGCACGATGCGGGAGAACGTGCTCAACGTCACCGCCGTGATGGCCAACGGCGAGATCATCCGCACCGGCAGCCGCGCGCGCAAATCCTCCGCGGGCTACGACCTCACCCGGCTGCTCGTCGGCTCCGAGGGAACGCTCGGCGTCATCACCGAGGTGGCGCTGAAGCTCTATGGCATTCCGGAATCGATCGTTTCCGCCGTCTGCCCATTCCCCAGCGTGGAGGCCTGCTGCACCGCCACCATCACCGCGATCCAGATGGGCCTGCCGGTGGCCCGCATCGAACTCGTCGATGCCGAGCATGTGAAGGCCTTCAACGCCTATTCGAAGCTTGACCTGGTGGTCACGCCCACCCTGTTCCTCGAATTCCACGGTACTGAGGCTTCCGCCCGCGAGCAGGCGGAAACCTTCGCGGCCATTGCGGAAGACCTCGGCGGCGGCCCCTACAGCATGGCCACGAAGGAGGAGGACCGCCAGAAGCTCTGGCAGGCACGGCATGATGCGTTCTGGGCCACCAAGTCGCTGATGCCGGGCAAGGACTCCTTCGCAACCGACGTCTGCGTGCCGATCTCGCGTCTGGCCGAATGCGTGACCGAGACCCAGGCCGACCTCGCGGCGAACGGCCTCTACGGCCCCATCGTCGGCCATGTGGGCGACGGCAATTTCCACGTCGTCCTCTATTGCGACCGTAACGATGCGCAGGAATATGCGAAGGTGAAGGCGGTCTATGCCCGCATGATCGACCGCGCCATCGCCATGGGTGGCACCTCGACCGGTGAGCACGGCATCGGCTCCGGCAAGCGCGACTATCTGGCGAAGGAACATGGGCCCGCCCTGTCCTTCATGCGCGCCGTCAAACGCGCGCTTGACCCCGACAATATCATGAACCCCGGCAAGAACGTCGCCATCTGATTGACGCAATGAAGTCGCAACACCCCGCAACGATGAAGGTGTGGAAATCGCCAGTTCTCTATTTCGGGGTGCTGCTGGTCGTGGCCATCGTTGGCCTGCTGCTGGCGCCCTTCGTCATTGATTGGAACGGCTATCGCTCCGATCTCGAATCCTATGGCCGCAAGCTCACGGGCCGCGCCGTCACCATCGAGGGCGATATTTCGGCACGGCTCTTTCCCTGGCCGCGGCTGACGGCGGAGAAGGTGACCATCGCCAACCCGCCTGGCCTTGCTGAAGCCCATTTCGCCACCGCCGAGCGCATCACCATCCACATGACGCTGGCGGGCCTCGTGCAGGGCGGGATCGACGTTGAGAGCATCGAGATCGAAGAACCCGCCGTGATGCTGGAGCGGCGGGCGACGGGTGAGGGGAACTGGGTGTTCACGCCCTCGGCCGACCTGATGAGGAGCGACATTTTCTCCCGCGTCAAGCTTGACCAGGTCAGCATTGCGGGCGGCACCATTTCCTTCAGCGACCGGCGGCGCGGCGACACGCTGCGGCTCGACGACGTCAACGCGGCGATTGCGTCGCCCGGCGTGGCCGGGCCCTGGCGGCTGCGCATGCAGGCGCTCTACAATGACCGCCCGCTCGATATCTCGATCAACACCGCAAGCTATGCCGAGGGCGAGCCGTTCCGGTTCTCGATCACGGCTGCCGCCGCCGATGGCTCGGGCTATGCCTTCGGCTTCGATGGCGCAGCGCGTGACGGAAAGGCGGAAGGCCAGATCCGCATCGAGCCCGCTTCGGCCGGCGAGGGCAAGTCCGACCAGGAAGGCCGCATCCGGCCGCTCTTGTTCACCGCCAAGGTCGAGGGTGATTTCGACCGGGTCGATTTCCGCGACCTCGAGGTCTCACGGCTGGAGCCGGGGCAGAACGGCGCCATCACCACGGGCACGGCCTCGTTACGGCTCGGCCGGCACATCGACGCAACCGTCGATCTGAAAGCCGCCATGCTCGACCTTGACGCCATCGCCGGCGCCCAGTCGCGCGGCGTGCTGCGGCAGGCGGGCAGCCTTGGGGTGGCCTCGAGCCTGCTGGGCCTGCTGCCTGCCGACATGAGCCTGTCAGGCAAGCTGGATGTGACGGCGCTGCGCACCGGCGGCCAGAACCTTGACAATGTGCAGGTTGAACTCGCGGCGGAGCGCGACCAGCTTCGCATCGCCCGCTTCGCGGCGGGGCTGCCCGGCCGTTCCAGGACGCTGTTCACGGGCCTGTTCTCGCCCGGCCGGAGTGGGCCGGAGCTCAACGGCAAGCTGGCGCTCGAGACCAACGACCTGCGCGACTTCACTTTCTGGCTCTGGCCGGAGGGGCGCGAGCGCATCGGCGGCCTGTGGAGCGGCAGCCGCGGCCGCCTAAAACTGGAGGCCGACCTCGGCCTCACCCAGTCACTGACCCGGCTGAGCAATGCCGACTTCGAGCTCGACGGCGAGCGCGGCAACGGCTCCCTTTCGGTCACCAGCGCCGGGCGCGGCGCGATCGACCTGATGCTCGACGGCAACCGCTTCGACCTCGACGCCTATGCGCCGCAGGGCATCCCCGCCCTCGCGGTGGCCAGTGAGGGCGCGGCCGCCAGCCTGCTGGCGCTGGCCATGCCGCGGCCTGAAGCGCCCGACCTCAAGCTGCGCCTCAACGCGGGCGAATTGCTGCTCAACGCCGTCACCGCGCGCGATGTGGCCGTTGACCTCGAATCCGGGTCCAACGGCCTGGATCTGCGCGGCCTCGAGATCGGCGAGGTAGGTGGCGCGCGGGTGGTGGCCACCGGGCTGATCCTCGATACCGGCAAGGGTGCCGACGGTACCGTCGGGATAGAGATCGAGGCGGACGATCCAGCCGGGCTGATCAGGCTTCTGGGCCTTGCCGGCAGCGGCGGCGGCGGGCTTCCGCCCTGGGCGTCCGGCCTGGGGGCGACGGAGGTGCGCGCCTCGCTGGCGGTGAAACCCCTGGAGCAGGGTAGCGAGTTCCATTTCAGGGCCTCAGGCAATGCCGGTGAACTGAACATCGCGGGCCAGGGCACTGCTTTGCCAGACGGGGCCTTGTCCGGCAACCTCGCCGTGACGGCGCCGAGTTCGGCGCGCATCCTCTCGCTCATCGGGCTTCCCTCCGCCAAGGCGGACAGTGAGCCGGGAGCGCTCAGGATCGAGGCTGCGGGAAACACCGCCGAAGGCTTCAATACGACCGCCACCCTCCAGGCGCATGGCGCCCGCGTCGACTACCGTGGCAAGGCTCATCCGTGGGCGGAGGGTTTCGGCCTTGACGGGCAGCTCTCGCTCCGCGCCACGGAGGCGGCGGTTCTTGCCAAAGTGACTGGGCTTCCTGCCGAACTGGCGCCGGGCGGCCTTTCGGGCGAGGCGCGGCTGCTCTGGAACGGTGGCAAGTGGACGCTTGGCGATATTGCAGGCCGCTACGGCACGGCCCCCTTCAGCGGCAGCGCCAGCATGACGCCGTCGCTCGAGGCCGAGGTGCGGGTAGCGGCCGGCGAGCTTCGCCTGGCGGACGTGATCGCCGCCACTTTCCTTGAATGGGAAGGGCCTCAGCCTGATTTGGAGACGGGTTTCGCAGCGGGTCTGCCGTTCGGCATGACCGGCCAGTTCTGGATCACGCCCTCCGCGCTCGAGGTTCATCCGCATTTCGTGGCGGGGAATGCAGAGATCGGCATCATGGCCGCGCCCGGCGAAATCCAGCTGTCCGTCTATGCGAAGGACAAGGATGGCCGCGCCGCGAAGCTGGAAGTGACCTCAGCGGGGCCCGCGGAGAGCCGCCGGGTTTCCGGCCTCCTCAGCCTGCCGGTGGATCTGGGCCGGCAACTGGCGATGATTGACGGCGCGCAGGTGGCTGAGGGCCATGGCATCATCGACCTGCGCTTCGAAAGTGAAGGCCGCAGCCCCGCAGGCGTACTGGCGTCGGTGAAGGGCGAGGGCAGCTACCGGTTTGATGATGTCCGCCTGCTCACCATCACGCCGCAGGACTTTGCGGCGGCGCTGGCACAGGCCAAGGATGCGGATGGCATCACCCAGGCCTTCGACCGGCTGCGCGGCGGGCAGGGTGTCACCTTCGGCGCCGTCTCCGGCGGCATTGCGGTGGCTGAGGGCCAGGTGCGCTTTGATCCCATCGTCCGCCAGGATGCCGAGGCGGATATCGAAGTCAAGACCATGGCAGAGCTGGCGCTGGGCGAGATCGACATCGACATCGGCTTGCGCCTCAAGCAGCGTGAGGGCCTGCCGCCGATGGGCGTGTCCTATGCCGGCCCTGCCGGCATGCTGGCGCGGGCCGAGGACAAGTCCGAGCTCTCCACTGCTCTTGGCGTCACCATCATGCAGCAGGGCATTGACGAGCTGGAACGGCTGCAGCAGGAGCAGTTGCGCCTCGCCGAAATCGAGGAGAAGCAGCGGCTGGAGGATGAAGCGCGGCTTCAGGCACATTACGCCCAGCGTGATGAACTGCTCCTCAGGCGCCGCGAACTCAGGGTGCATGCGGAGATGCAGGTCGCCGCCGCCGACCGGCTGCGCCGTCAGATCGAGGCCGAGCGCGCCGCCAATGCCGAGATCAACAAGGCCGAGACCCGCCAGCGCCAGCGCGAGGTGCGCGTGTGGCGGCGCATGGCCAGGCTTTCGGAGGCGCCCCCCCCAAAGCCGGCGAGCCCCGTGGTGGAAGCCCCCGCCAAGCCCAGGCCGCAGCGCCTGATCAGCCCTGTTGCCCCGGTCATTCTGGCCAATCCGCCCGAAGCGCCGGTCATCATCTCAGAACCGCCGAATTCATCGCCCTCGCAGTAGCCGCTCCATATCCGCCAGAAGCCATACGCGCACCGCACTCGACAGGTTGCGGCTGCCACGCGTCTGATCGATCTCGGAAACGAGCCCGGCCGGAGACAGTCCGCGCGCCACGGCTGCCTTGCGGAGCGCCTCCCAGAATTCCGGCTCGAGCGACAGCGACGTGCGGTGGCCCGAGATGGTGAGCGAGCGCTTGAGGTCCTTTGGCATGGGTGACTGGCGAGGCCTCGCGCCCTCGTCACTCCTCGCGCTTCATTGCGTCGTGGTCCTTGCGGGCCTTGCCGTTCAGCGCATCGGTCAGCTGCCGTTCCTCCCGGCTGCGGCCGAAGGAGACGCGGTTCTGTTCGGCCTCGGCCTCCCGTTCGGTGCGGGCCTTGCGCTTCCGGTGGAGCTTCAGGCTGAGGATGTCGCCCATCACTTCGGCCCGATCATGTCTTCCGGCCTGACGATCAGGTCGAAGTCGGCGGCGTCGATCCCGTCCTTCACCGCTTCCTCGCGCAGGGTCGTGCCGTTCTTGTGCGCGGTCTTGGCGATTTTCGCCGCGCGGTCATAGCCGTATTTGGGCGCCAGCGCCGTCACCAGCATCAGCGAGCGGTCAAGGGCCTGCCTGATGTTGTCTTCGCGCGCCTCGATGCCGGAGACGCAGTTGTCGGTGAAGCTCACCGCCGCATCGGCAAGCAGCCGCACCGATTGCAGGAAATTGTAGGCCATCACCGGGTTGAAGACGTTGAGCTCGAAATGGCCCTGGCTGCCCGCGAAGGTGAGTGCCGCGTGATTGCCGAACACCTGCACGCATACCATGGTTAGCGCCTCGCATTGCGTGGGGTTCACCTTGCCCGGCATGATGGAGGAGCCGGGCTCGTTCTCCGGCAGCGACAGTTCGCCCAGCCCCGAACGCGGGCCCGAGCCCAGGAAGCGGATGTCGTTGGCGATCTTGAACAGCGAGGCCGCAACCGTGTTGATGGCGCCATGGCTCATCACCATCGCGTCATGCGCGGCCAGCGCCTCGAACTTGTTGGGGGCCGAGGTGAAGGCCATGCCGGTGATGGCGGCGATGCGCTCTGCCACCATCTCCGCAAAGCCCACGGGCGCGTTGAGGCCGGTGCCGACCGCCGTGCCGCCCTGGGCCAGTTCCATCAGCATCGGCATCGTCATCTCGATGCGCCTGATGCCATTCTCCATCTGCTTGGCGTAGCCCGAGAATTCCTGGCCGAGCGTCAGGGGCGTTGCATCCTGCGTGTGGGTGCGGCCGATCTTGATGATGGGGGCCCACTCCCTCGCCTTGGTGTCCAGCGCCTTGTGCAGGTGGCGGAGTGCGGGCAGCAGGTCGTGCTGGATCTGCTCGGCGCAGGCGATGTGCATGGCCGTCGGGTAAGTGTCGTTCGAGGACTGGCTCATGTTCACGTGGTCGTTGGGGTGCACGGGCTTCTTGGAACCCATCACGCCGCCCATCATCTCGATCGCGCGGTTGGAGATCACCTCATTGGCGTTCATGTTGGACTGCGTGCCCGAGCCCGTCTGCCAGACGACGAGGGGGAAGTGCGCGTCGAGCTTGCCGTCGATCACCTCCTGTGCGGCCTTGATGATGGTTTCGCCCACCGCCTTGTCGAGGCGGCCCAGCGCCATGTTGGTTTCCGCCGCCGCCCGCTTGACGATGCCGAGTGCGCGCACCACGGGCTTGGGCTGCTGTTCCCAGCCGATCTTGAAGTTACCGATCGAGCGCTGTGCCTGCGCACCCCAGTATTTCGTGGCGTCGACCTCGATCGGGCCGAATGTGTCGGTTTCGGTGCGGGTCTTCGTCATGGCAGTCCTCGGGAAACGCTGTTTTTCTGCGCGGGCTGGT
This sequence comes from uncultured Hyphomicrobiales bacterium, assembly GCA_903930095.1. GTDB lineage: Bacteria > Pseudomonadota > Alphaproteobacteria > Rhizobiales > Aestuariivirgaceae > Aestuariivirga. The sequence goes on along the minus strand of CAIYXE010000084.1, from coordinate 5,526 downwards.
TATCACTTTCCACCCCGCGCCGCCAGTCAGACGGAAGTTGGCCCCGCGTGCCGGTGAAGCCTGGCGAGCCACAGCATGAACAGGCATGAGGCGAGTGCCGAGGCGCCGGCAATCATGATCGCCGTCTGGGCTGAGGCAGCGGCAAGCAGCAGCGCGAAGAGCAGGGGGGCTGCCGCGTTGAGCACGAGATTGGGTGCGGAGATCCGGCCCAGCACCTCGCCGTATCCCTTCGGCCCGAAGAGCGCCAGCGGCACAGCGCCCTTGGCGATGGTGACAAGCCCGTTCGATGCGCCGTAGAGCAGCGCGAAGGCGATGGCCGCAGGCCATGAGAATCCAAGCCCGGCGAAGATCACGATCGCAACGGGCAGCAGCCCGAATGCGATGAGGCCGAGGTCGAGGGCGCGGAGCCTTCCACCCATCAGGATCTCGCCCACGCGGCTTGCCACCTGCGCGGGCCCGATCAGCGCGGCCATGAACACGGCCTCTTCCCCCCTGAAGCCCAGCGCGGCAAAAAGCGGCACGGCATGGGCGGAGATCGCGGAGAAGACGAGGCCGTTGAGGGCCACCGCCGCGGCAAAGAGCGCCATCGCCTTGCGCCGTGCGCCATCGGCAAGGGCGGCGGCCACGGCCATGCCGGATGGCGCGGCCTTGCTGTCCTGCTCGCCCTGCGCCGCGCCGAGCACCACGGCGTGGATGGGAAGGCACAGCACCAGGTGCAGCACCGCATAGGCCAGCAGAGTGTTCGGCCAGCCGATGCCCTGCGACAGATAGTGGCTCGCCGGCCAGAACACGGTGGAGGCCAGCCCGCCGAACAGCGTGAGATAGGAGATGGCGCGCCGTGCGCCCGTGCCTGCGATCTGCGTCAGGCTGGCGAAGGCCGCGTCATAGGTTGCCAGCCGCATGGCGAGACCCAGCACCAGCCATCCGATGATGTAGGTTACGGGATAGGGAAAGGCGCCGATGATGGCGAGGCCCGCGGCAGACAGCAGCGAGCCCGCCACCATCACCCGCCGCCCGCCCACCCGGTCGACCAGCCGCCCGGCCCAGGGCGAGATCAGTCCGCTCAGCAGAAGGGCCGCGGAAAAGGCCCCGAAGATCAGTGCCGTGGACCAGCCGGTGGTGGCGGCGATGTCCTGCGACAGGGCGCCCAGCGCATAATAGGTGGTGCCCCAGCCGATGATCTGGGTCACGCCGAGCCCGCAGATGACGATCCACAGCGGCAAGGGTGTCAGCCGATCTCGTCCCACCAGATCGGATTGCTCCACGCGCGCTTTCCGCCATTGTCGATGACGGCGACGCGGAACCAGGCGCTCTGCTTCTTCAGGAGCCAGCCCTTCTCGAGTTTCGCGAGGTCGAAGCTTGCCTCGGTGATGGCGCGGCCATTGCGCACCATGGTGCGCGAGTTGCCGCACAGCACGGTGATGGTGTCCACCGGCGAGCAGGAGATCGAGATTTCCTTGCCGTTCATCTCGATCGCATGGATCTGCGGCCCCATGCTCGAATAATAGAGGCCCTGCTTGAGGCTTTCGAGCAGCGCATCGGGGTCGAGGCTTTCCGCCTTCACATGCACCCAGCCGCCGAAATGGTCCGGCGTCTTGAAATGCGCGTCATCCGTGGCGAAAGCCGAAAGGCGATGGCCCTCAGTCAGCATCTGGTCGAGCAGGTACCAGCCGTCGCCGCGGTCGTTCTCGATGGCGCAGCCGTGGTTGTAGATTTCAACAGCGTGGGCGCAGTCGATGGCGCGGCCATCTTCCATGGTGAGCTGTGACCAGGCGGGGTGCGCAATGCCGATGAAGGCACCGGCCTCATGCGCGCGGCGCGCCACCTGGGCTCCCGTTTCGCCGTCAAGATTGCGCGGGAAGTCCAGCGGCAGGCCGGCGGCCACAATGTGCCAGAGCTCGCCCACGGCGGTTTCTGGCGCGTGGAGCTCAGCGCCGATCAGCGTGGTGAAGCTGTTGGAGCGGAAGCTCCGCGTGTCGGCGATGGGGAAATCGAAATTGCCGATGAAATGCTCTGAGAGCTGCATGAAGTCATAGCCCGCGTGCTTGTAGGCGTCGACCACGGCCCGGGGCTCCAGCGCGCCGTCGGAGAGGTTGGAATGGGTGTGCAGATTGCCGCGCCAGAAACGTCCCGGGGCGGAGAAGGGTGCGATGAGGGCCATAAGCTGTTCCTGTGAGTGAATGCCAGAGTGTTGAGCGGCTCATCGTCAAAGTCCTCTCCCGCCGTGCGGGAGAGGAAGGGGACCCAACGAAGTTGGGGGAGGTGAGGGGACGCAGGCGCCGCGCTTCGTGCTGTGCCTGTTTCCCCTCATCTCCCCGTTGCATGCCGCAACGGGTTCCTTCTCCCGCTGAATGAGCGGGAGAAGACATGAGCAGTCGCGAGATGTCCTGGTCACTCGTCCCTCACACGCTCATCTGCATGCCGAGCTCGACCACGCGGTCGGGCGGAATGCGGAAGAATTCGATGGCGCGTGCCGAGTGGTTGGCCATCATGATGAAGAGCCGCTGCTGCCAGAACGGCAGCGACGACCGCGCCGACATGCGTATGACCCTTCTGCCAAGGAAATATGACGCCTGGCGCGGGTCGATCTCGAGGCCGAAGGGCGCGCAGGCGCGCAGCGCCTTTGGCACGTCTGGCTGCTCCATATAGCCAAAGCGCGCCTCCACCAGCCACGCGCCGAGCGGCAGCTGCTTCACGCGGACCCTGTCCTCGTTGTTGATCCTCGGCTCGCTGGTCGTTTCGGCGGTGATGAACACCAGCCTGTCGTGCAGCACGCGGTTGTGCTTCAGATTGTGCATCAGCGCGCTCGGCGCATAGACGGGATCGGTCTGCAGGAACACCGCCGCACCGGCCACGCGCGTCGGCTGGCGGCGCTCGAGGCTCTCCAGCAGCGGCACGAGCTCGACCGATTCCTTCCTGAGCTTGGCCGTCAGCGCCTGCCGTCCGCGCATCCAGGTGAACATCAACAGGATGATGGTCGCGCCGAGCATCACCGGCATGTAGCCGCCATTGGCGAGCTTGAGTCCGTTGGCCGCCAGGAACACGATCTCGATCGCCAGGATCAGCGCGATTGCCGGGATCACGAACCAGCGCGGCAGCGTGCGCGACTTCCAGAAGAAGATGACGGCCAGAATCGAATCCACCACCATCGAGGTGTTGACGGCAATGCCATAGGCGGAAGCGAGGTTGTTCGATGACTTGAACACCAGAACGAGGATCACCACGCCCACGAGCAGCATCCAGTTGATCTGGGCCACATAGATCTGCCCGTGCTCTGTCTCGCTGGTATGCGTGATGTTCATGCGCGGGAAGAGGCCAAGCGACATCGCCTGCTGGGCAATCGAGAAGGCGCCGGTGATGACCGCCTGCGAGGCGATCACCGTGACCACCGTGGCGAGGATGACGAGCGGAATCACCAGCCAGCCGCCCACCATCAGGAAGAACGGATTCTCGACCGCGTGAGGATGCGAGATGATGAAGGCGCCTTGCCCGAGATAGTTGAGGATCAGGCCGGGAAACACCACCGAAAGCCACGCGATGCGCATGGGCTTCGGGCCGAAATGGCCCATGTCGGCATAGAGCGCCTCGCCGCCGGTCACCGCCAGGAACACGCCGCCGAAGACCAGCAGCGCCAGCCCCGGGCGGTCGGTCAGCATGGAGAGCCCATAGGCCGGGTTGAAGGCGTAGAGAATCTCGAGATCGTCGAAGATGTGCACCACGCCCATCACGCCCAGCGTCAGGAACCAGACGAAGGTGACGGGGGCGAAGAGCTGCGCCACGCCCGCCGTGCCCTTGTACTGGAACAGGAAGAGCGTCACCAGAATGCCAAGGGTCAGCGGCACGATGTAGGGGGCGAAGCCCTCATTCACCACCTTCAGTCCCTCGACCGCCGAGAGCACGGACATCGCAGGCGTGATCATCGCATCGCCGAAGAAGAAGGCCGCCCCGATCATGCCCAGCGCCAGCACGATGCCGCCCTTGCGGCGCAGCAGCGTCTCGACCAGCACGACGAGCGACAGGATTCCGCCTTCGCCCTTGTTGTCGGCGCGCATCAGGAAGACGACGTATTTGAGCGTCACGATGAGGATCAGCGACCAGATGAGGAGCGAGGCCACGCCGAGCACGGCGGCGCGCAGGTCGCCGCCGGCAGCCACCACCGGATCGAGCGCCTCACGCATGGCATAGAGCGGGCTCGTGCCGATGTCGCCGAAGACCACGCCGATCGAGGCGAAGGCCAGCTTCAGCGTCGTCTTGCTGGGGCCGTGCTGCTGGGCAGTTTCGTGTTGCATGGGCAAGGCGCCGCTGGCGCTGCTCCCCCTGTCCGTTCAGTGCTGGCTATTCCGCCGTCACAATGGCGCGGCATTCAGCAGGAAGCGCTGAGAGAGTCAAGGGCGGGGCGGGTTTCGCAGGCTTGGGCGGCGTGGCCTCTGGCTTCGGTGGCTTCGGCCATGGCTTGTCGCCCAGCCAGTGGGCCAGCTCGTCGCCGCAGCCGGTGCCGTCCTTGGGGCGCGCCTCCGGCTGGTTGGTGCAATTGGGTGAATCCGCCGGGCAGTTGATGCGGATGTGGAAGTGCCAGTTATGTCCGAAGTAGGGGCGGATCTTGGCAAGCCATTCGCCCTTGCCCTTGGCCCACCTGCACATCTCCGCCTTGATCGGCGGATGCACGAAGATCCGGGCAACTTCGGGGTAGGACGCGGCGCGCTTGAGAAGCCGCGCATGCGCTTCCGTCCACACATCGGGGTCGATGTGCTTGCGGTCCTTCACGACGAGCTTGGCCTTGATCTCCTCGCGCTCCTTGCGGGTCAGGGTGCGGTCAGGCATCGGCGTCAGCCAGATGTCCGCATCGAGGCCGATCTGGTGGCTGGCATGACCGGAGAGCATGGGTCCGCCGCGCGGCTGGGCGAGATCGCCCACCAGAAGCCCGTTCCAGCCGTCCTTGGTCTTGGCCTCGACGGCGAACCGCTCGACCAGGGCGACGAGTTCCGGGTGGCCCCAGTTGCGGTTGCGTGACAGTCGCATGACCTGCCAGGCCGGGCCATCGACTTCCAGCGCCTTGCCGCCCGCCATGCAGCCCTTCGCATAGGAGCCGATGGCGCGCGCCTTCAGGCTGGTCGTCGGCCCTTTCTGGCCACCGAACACCTTCTTGGCGGGAAGCTTCTTGAGCTCCTTGTCATTCATCGAGGAAGCCTTGGCGGCAAGCGCCTGTGCATCCGCCGTTGACTGGGCAAGCGCCGGACCCGTTCCAGCGGCAAGCGCCAGAAGAGTTGCGGCGAACAGCCAGCGGCAGATCGGCATGGGCATCACTTCTTGCGGAACTGGTCGAGCGAGACGACCTTGGTGGCCTCTTCCGGGGCGGGCTGCTCCTCGGGCGCTTTTTCGGGAACGGCCGCCTCGGGCTCGGCGCGGGCGGGTGCTGGCTTTGGCGCCTCCACCTCGCGCGGGCGGCGCTCGGCATTGGCCGTCTCGAACTGCAGCCCGAATTGCACGGCCGGATCGAGGAACCCCTTCACCGCATCGAAGGGAATG
>CAIYXE010000083.1 GCA_903930095.1 uncultured Hyphomicrobiales bacterium | reverse complement strand
CTTCTCGCAGGCGGCGAGGAGTTCGTCCCATGTCTTTGGCGGGGCCTCAGGGTCGAGGCCTGCCGTCTCGAACATGGTCTTGTTGTAGCACCAGAACATCGGCAGCGGGTACCAGCCGGTGCGGTAGGTGTCGCCGCCGAAGTTGCTGAGCAGCGTGGGGTTGGAGGCCTTGAGGATATCCTCCTTCACCAGGCCCTTGAGGCCCTTCACATAGCCCAGCCAGACGCTTTCCATGTGATAGATGCCGTTCCAGAGATACTGGACATCCGGCGCGTTGCCGGCAGCGGCCGCCGTCTGGAACTGCGAGATGACGACGGCGGTGTCCTGCAGCATCGGCTTCACGGTGGCGGCCTTGTAGGCGGCGACAGACTCCTCGACGTATTTCTGCAAGCCGGGCAGCTCCTGCTCGCCCCAGTACCAGAAGTCCATGTCCTTGGCCTGGGCCGAGGCGCCCCGCGGGAGGCCCCCCATCGCAGATCCACCCGCCAGCATGGCCGATGTGAGGACGAAGTCCCGGCGTGACAGCCGGGGGAATTTTGCATTGCTCATGACGTCTTCCTTCCTGTCGCTTTCTTGATTTCAGAATGTGCTCATCAAGCCGCCATCGACGACGAGCAGTTGCCCGGTCATGTAGCGGCAATAGTCGGAGGCGAGGAACACGACGGTGCCGGAGACATCCTCCGGCATGCCGCTCCGCCCCAGCGGGATTTTGCGCTTGCCGACGTACCAGTCGATGAAGTCTGGGGTTTCGGTCTCGTCCACGCCATTCACCACCGACATCGGCGTGACCATGAAGCCGGGAGCAACGGCATTGACGAGGATGCCGTGCGGGGCAAGCTCCACCGCCATGGACTTGGTGTAGGCGATGATGGCGCCCTTGGCGGCGTTGTAGGAGCCGCAGAGCCCGCTCGAGGCGAAGCCCTGGATCGAGGAAATGTGGATGATGCGGCCGCTGCCTTGCGAAACCATCGCAGGCGCCACCAGCTTCGAGCCCATGTAGACCGCCTCGAGATTGATGGCGATGGTGCGCCGCCACTCCTCGAGCGTGTCATCGAGGATGCTTTTCGTTGATGGGTTGATGGCGGCATTGTTGACGAGCACATCAATGCGGCCGTGCCTGTCCAGGATGTTTCGCACCGCCGCCTCGTAGGCTGCGTAGTCCGTCACGTCGAGGGCGTGCTCCGAAAAGCTGCCGCCCTGCCGGGCGAGTTCTGCGGCGGTTTCCGCGAGGGTTGACGGGTTGCGCTCAAGCAGGGCCACCACCGCGCCCTCAGCGCACATTTCCATGGCGATCGCCCGGCCAAGGCCCTGGCCAGCACCCGTGACGATACAAACCCTGCCGGACAGCAAGCCCATGTTTTCCGCCTGATTGACGGGACGCGACTATAAGTTTGTGCGGCGACCCGTCAAGGCCGCTGCGTTCTCCTCGGAGAAAGGCGGCAGCGGCCATGGGCCTTACCCGCGCGTCATCCACCCGCACGATTGGTCCGTGAATCGGTCGCATGCGTAAAGTTGAAGGCACCGGCATCGCGGGTTGTGGGCCGAGACCGGGACTGCTAGACATGTTTAACATGGGACGTTGGATCGGATGACAATGGACAAACCTTCGGGCAAGCAGGATGGCATTGCCGTTTCCGCCCGTATCCGGGCGCGGATCGAGAATGCCAACAGGCGCTACCATGCGAACGACAACATCTCCGCCTTCATCGAGCCGGGCGAGCTCGAGGCGCTGCTCGACGAGGTGGCGGGCAAGATGCAGGACGTGCTGGAGAGCCTGGTCATCGACGTCAAGAAGGACCACAACACGCGCGACACAGCCAGGCGCGTGGCGAAGATGTATCTCAACGAGGTGTTCCGCGGCCGCTATGTGAGCCAACCGCCGGTGACCGAGTTTCCAAATGCCGAATACCTGAACGAGCTGATGATCGTGGGACCCATCACGGTGCGCAGCGCCTGCAGCCACCATTTGTGCCCGATCATGGGCCGGCTGTGGATCGGGCTGCTTCCCAACGAGCACTCGAACCTCATTGGCCTGTCGAAATACTCCCGCCTTGCCGAATGGATCATGTCGCGCCCGCAGATCCAGGAGGAGGCGATCGCCCAGGTGGCCGACCTCCTGATGAACAAGGTGGCGCCCGACGGACTTGCCGTCGTGATGGAGGCGGATCACTTCTGCATGCACTGGCGCGGCGTGAAGGACAACGCCACCAAGATGGTGAACAGCGTGATGCGCGGCGCCTTCCTGAAGAATGCCACGTTGCGCCGCGAATTCCTGTCTCTTGTCAACTTGAAGGACTGATGCCCCCATGATGGTCCGCTGTGTTTATGCCAGCCGTGCCGCGACGGCCCTTTCCAGCGCGGTGGTCGAGGACATCCTCGAGCGATCGCGGATCAATAACCCGGCCAATGGCATCACGGGGATTCTCTGCTACAGCGGCGATGTCTTCATCCAGGTGCTGGAGGGTGGCCGGGACGAGGTTTGCGAACTCTACAACGCCATCGTCCGCGACGGGCGCCACGCCCAGGTGCGGCTGCTGGTGTTTCAGGAGATCCGGGAGCGGAAGTTCTGCAACTGGACCATGGGCCACGTCGACCTCTCCAAGGTGAACCCCGGTTTGCTGCTGAAGTATCACGAGAAGGCGGTGCTCAATCCCTTCGCGATGTCGGGCGAGGCGACCTTGTCGCTCCTCGACGAGCTGGTGGCGACGGTGGCGGTCCATAGCCGCATGGCGTGAGGCGGGGCCTCAGCCCGCCTTGATCCAGGACAGACCCGCGAGCGTGCCGTTCGCCGGGCGGTACTCGCAGCCGACATAGCCGGCATAGCCCAGCTGGTCGAGGTGGCGGAAGATCCGCCCGTCATCGAGTTCGCCCGTCATCGGTTCGTTGCGCTTCGGCACCGAGGCCGTCTGCACATGCCCGATCACCGGCATCAGCGCCTCGAGGCTCTTCATCACGTCGCCGTGCAGGATCTGGCGGTGGTAGATGTCGTATTGCAGCCGGAGATTGGGAAGTGCCAGCTCGGCGATGAGCGCTGCGGCGAAGCCGAAGTCATTCATGAAATAGCCCGGCATGTCGCGCCCGTTGATGGGCTCGATCAGGATGTCGATGCCGAGCGGGGCCGCCCGTTCGCAGGCATGGCGCAGGGACGCGACGAAGGCCTGGTGTGCGGCCGGGTCATTGCGGTCACCATGCCCGCTCATCAGATGAAGCCGCTTCACGCCCGTCGCCTCCGCATAGGAGAGCGCGGTGTCGACCGAGGCGCGGAACTCCGCGCTGCGGCCGGGCCTGCAGGCAAGGCCGCGCTCGCCTGCGTCCCAGTCGCCGGGTGGCAGGTTGAACAGCGCCTGGGTCAGCTGCGCGCCTGCCAGTTTCCGCGCGATGAGGTCCGGGGCATGCGCATAGGGAAACAGGAACTCCACCGCGCCAAAGCCATTGTCCGCCGCCGCCGCGAAGCGATCAAGGAAATCCCACTCGGTGAACATCATCGACAGATTGGCGGCAAATCGCGGCATGGCATTTCTCCCGGTTGACAGGTGGGCATGCTAGCGCAACGCGCCCTGAAACGCATTGCACTTGCGGGGGTGGGCGGCGCGGGAGAAGACATCAGCAGGTACAAGGTTCCATTTGACCGCCCGCCGCTCTAGAAGAAGGGCATGAGCAGCCCGTGCATCATCATCGTCGCCATCACCGGGTCGGTTCCGCGCAAGGAACACAATCCCGCTGTCCCGATCAGTATTGCCGAGCAGGTGGAATCAACCCAGGCCGCCTTCGAGGCCGGCGCCAGCATCGCCCATGTGCATGTGCGGCGCGACGACCAGACGCCGACCTCGGACCCGGAGCGCTTCGCCGCGCTGCTTGCGGGGCTTCGCAGGCATTGCCCCGGCATGATCGTGCAGTTCTCCACCGGCGGCCGCTCCGGCAAGGGCTCCGAGCGCGGCGGCATGCTGCATCTGGGCTGCGACATGGCCTCGCTGTCCACGGGCTCGTGCAATTTCCCCACCATCATCTACGAGAACCACCCGGACTTGATCCGCGAGCTGGCGCAGAAGATGCTGGATTACAACGTGAAGCCCGAGATCGAGGTATTCGACCTTTCGATGCTGTATCAGGCCCTTCGCCTGGCTGATGAGGGAATGCTGAAGAAGCCGCTGCATGTGCAGTTCGTCATGGGTGTGAAGAATGCCATGCCGGTGATCCGCCAGGCCTTCGACTTCATGGTGGATGAGGTGACGCGGTTATCGCCCGAGTCCACCTGGGTCGCTGCCGGAATCGGCAAGCACCAGCTGGAGGTCAACCGCTGGTGCCTCGAACGCGGCGGCCACTGCCGCACGGGGCTGGAAGACAATATCCGCTGGGACGAAACGCGGCTGGCCGCATCCAATGCCGAGCTGGTGAAGCGGGTCGCCGATCTCTGCGCGGACTACGGCCGCCATCCTGCGAGTGCTGCTGAGGCGCGGGCAATACTGGGGCTAAGCTAGTCGGCTCACCATTCTTCCAGAGTGTCGGTCAGTCAATTGAGATCAGCTTGCCCGGCGTCCTCTCCCGCGGCGCGGGAGAGGAGGGGGACCCAACGAAGTTGTGGGAGGTGAGGGAACGCTGAGCTCTGAATTGCATGCAGCGCCCTTTTCCCCTCATCTCCCCGTTGCATGCGCAACGGGTCCCTTCTTCTCCCGCTAAAGGAGCGGGAGAAGACATCAGCAG
>CAIYXE010000082.1 GCA_903930095.1 uncultured Hyphomicrobiales bacterium | reverse complement strand
ATCGTCGATGAGCTCGGCGTGTTGATCAGCACCGAGCGGCTGGATGATGCCGACTGGCGGCGGCCCGACTTCAGCAAGATGGCGCGCGGCTTGCAGGTTTGTGGCCTGTCCACTGCGGTATCTGGTGCGCTGGGCGGCTCCGCCATTGGCATGTCGTCTGCCAATCTCAGCCTCGCCTATGCGACGGGCGTCACCTCACGCGTGGTGGCCATGGCGGCTGGCGCAATCCTGATTGGCATGACCTTCGTGCCGGTGGCGCTCCAGCACGTTCTGTCGCTGCCTGACGCGGTGGTGGCCGGTATCCTGGTCTTCGCGGCGAGCTACTTCATCGTCTCGGGCGCGGAACTGGCGCTGTCGCGCATGCTTTCGCCCCGGCGCGCGCTGGTGATCGGCCTGCCGGTGGGGGCCGGTATCCTCCTCCAGTCGGTGCCGACACTGACGACGAGCTTCGCGGGGACCTCGCTTGAGCACGTGCTGGCGCCGATGACCTTTGCGACCATCCTCGCCGTCATCCTCAACTTGATCATGCGCATCGGCATCCGCCAGACGGAGACCGTCACCTTCGCTGACGGAGCAGACAGCGCGCGCGCCGACGACCTGCTGAAGATGCTTGGCGAAAGATGGGGCATGCACCACTCGACCGGCCCGCGCGCCGCCGCCGCACTGACTGAGGCGATGGAACTGATCGAGCCGCTGGCCCAGGGCCCAGTCGATTGCACCGTCTCCTATAATGAGCTGGCCCTGTTCCTGAGCTTTTCCTATGAGGGGCGGGCTGCGGTGATTCCGGACAGGGTGCCGTCACCCGAGGAGCTCATGGACGCACCCGATGGCGTCTCGCTGATGAGTGGCTGGATCGTGCGCAAGACTGCCGACCAAGCAAGTGCGACATCTTCCGGCGGCCGCCAGCAATTGCAGTTGGCCTTCGAGTGCTGAAACCCGCTGTCCGGCGTGCAGAATAGGTACACGGCAATCCATCGCCCGCCGGCGCACCTCGCAAGAGATGGCCGGCGGGCTGGATGGCAGCCGGCTCAGTTCGCCGCGGTGATGGCGGCCGAGAGATCCTTGTATTCCTCGCAGCCCGTGCCGCAGCTGTTCGCGATGGCGGCGAGTTCGGCCATGGCGAGGTCAATGCGGCCGGCGGCGATGTAGCCTTCGCCAAGGTATTCGCGCGCGAGGTTGAAGTTCGGGTCTATGGCCAGCGCCTCACGGTAATAGGTGATGCCGGTTTCGAGGCGGCCTGCCTTGCGGTGGCTGTAGCCCGTGTAGTTGAGCACGCGCGGGTCCTGCCGGTTCTGCACCAGCGCCAGCACCTCGATCGCCCAGTCGTAATGACCCTGGCGGGCGAGCGCGCGGCCCTGCTGGTAGAAATCCTCGTCGGTCAGCAGGCCGGACTGGGCCTTGACGCACTTCTTCTTGTTCTTGTCCCAGACTTCGCCCTTCTTGCAGTTCTGATTGGCGGGCGAGGCATCGTTGCCGCCGCCATCGCCTGCGGCGAGTGCCGGGGCGGAAAGGCCGATCAGGCAGGCGAGGGCGGCCATCGTCAGTCGTGTCATGTCTTCCTCCATCAATTGCTGCTGGTGATACGATACGCCCGGAATGCCGGACGCGGACCACACGATTTCTTGATCAGGGGTCGGCTTCAGGCGTCCAGCGGTAGATCCATTCGAGCCGCCCGAGCGCAAAGGACGGGCTGGCGAGGTTCAGCGTGAGATTGCGGGCCAGCGCCAATGCGCCTGACGCATGGTAGATGCGGCTCATCCGCCGCGACTGCTCCTGGATGCGCGCGGTGCGGGGCTTGCGCTGGTCCTGATAGGCGCGGAAGGCATCGGCGGCGGTGGGGTGTGCCGCCGTTTCGCGCGCCAGTATCGCGGCATCCTCCAGCGCCATGACCGCACCCTGCGCCAGGAAGGGCAGGCTGGCGTGCGCCGCATCGCCCAGCAGCGCCAAATTGCCGTGGGACCAGCGCGGCAGCACGGGAAGGTCGGCCCCTGGCCAGCGCAACCAGGCGGCTGGCGCTGCGAACAGGCTCTCCAACTCCTCACAGGCGCCCGCGAAGCGGCGCACGACGCCGCCCGAGGTGGCGGGAGTGTGCCATCCTGCATCCTCGCCGTCACCGTCTGCGGCGGCCAGGATGTTGAAGCTGCGCCAGTTGCTGACCGGGTAATGCACCACATGGCCGCCAGGGCAGAGCCAGAGTGTCACGCAGTCGGCCTCGATCTCTGGCGGAACCTTCTCCAGCGGCACCAGCGCCCGGTAGAGCGT
>CAIYXE010000081.1 GCA_903930095.1 uncultured Hyphomicrobiales bacterium | reverse complement strand
GCTGCCACCTTCTCCTTCGTGGCGCCGCCGCCGACGTCAAGGAAGTTGGCGGGCTCCGCGCCATAGAGCTTGATGATGTCCATGGTCGCCATGGCGAGGCCTGCACCATTCACCATGCAGCCGATCGAGCCATCGAGCGCCACGTAGGAGAGATCATATTTGGAGGCTTCGATTTCCTTCGGGTCTTCTTCCGTGAGATCGCGGAGTTCCTTGATCTCCGGGTGGCGGTCGAGCGCGTTGGAGTCGAAGTTGATCTTCGCGTCGAGGCAGACGAGGGCGCCGTCCTTCGTCACCACAAGCGGGTTGATCTCGAGCAGGCTCATGTCCTTCTCGGTGAAGGCCTTGTAGAGCTGGCCGATCATCTTCACGCAACTCTTGACCTGGTCGCCCTCGAGCTTCAGCGCCGCAGCGATACGGCGGCCGACATAGGGCGCGTAGCCAGAAGCCGGGTCCACCTGCACGGTGATGATCTTCTCGGGCGTGGCGTGCGCCACTTCCTCGATGTTCATGCCGCCTTCGGTGGAGGCGATGAAGGCGACGCGCGAGGTCTCGCGGTCAACTACCATCGAGAGATAGAGTTCGCGGGCAATCGCCGTGCCTTCCTCGATGTAGAGGCGCTGCACTCGTCTGCCTTCGGGGCCTGTCTGGTGGGTCACCAGCGTCATGCCCAGCATGCGGGTGGCTTCGGCCTTTACGTCATCGATGGATTTCACCACCTTGACGCCACCGCCCTTGCCGCGGCCGCCGGCGTGGATCTGCGCCTTCACGACCCAGACGGGGCCGCCCAGCGTTTCGGCGGCCTTGACCGCCTCATCGACCGTGAAGGCCGCGATGCCGCGTCCGGTGGTGACGCCGAAGCCGCGGAGCACTTCCTTGGCTTGATATTCGTGAATGTTCATGGGCGCTGCCTTTGAATTACGTGCGCGTCAGGCGAGATCGGGTGCGATGGTCTTCGCCGCGGCCATGAGGCCGTGGACGGCATCGACCGACTTCTTGAAACCTTCCTTGTCCGCCTCGTTGAGCGCGATCTCGGCGATCCGCTCCACACCGTTTTCGCCGATGACGACGGGGACGCCGACATAGGTGTCCTTCACGCCATACTGGCCGGTCAGCAATGCCGCGCAGGGCAGCAGGCGCTTCTTGTCCTTGAGGTAGCTTTCCGCCATGGCGATGGCCGAAGAGGCGGGTGCGTAATAGGCCGAACCGGTCTTGAGCAGGCCGACGATCTCCGCACCACCATCACGCGTGCGCTGGACGATCTTGTCGATCTTTTCCTGCGTGGACCAGCCCATCTTGATCAGGTCCGGAACGGGGATGCCGGCAACGGTGGAATAGCGGATGAGCGGCACCATCGTGTCACCATGGCCGCCGAGCACAAAGGCCGTCACGTCTTCCACCGACACGTTGAACTCTTCCGCGAGGAAGTGGCGGAAGCGGGCGGAGTCGAGGACGCCCGCCATGCCGACCACGCGGTTGGCGGGAAGGCCGCAATATTTCTGGAGCGCCCAGACCATGACGTCGAGCGGGTTGGTGATGCAGATGACGAAGGCATCCGGCGCATGCTGCTTGATGCCCGCACCCACCGAGGCCATGACCTTGAGGTTGATGCCCAGGAGATCGTCACGGCTCATGCCGGGCTTGCGGGGGACACCGGCGGTGACGATGCAGACATCGGCCCCGGCGATCGCCTCATAGGAATTAGCACCTGAAAGCTTCGCGTCGAAGCCCTCGACCGGGCCGGACTGTGCGATATCCAGCGTCTTGCCCTGGGGAAGGCCTTCCGCGATGTCGAACACCACGATGTCGCCAAGTTCCTTAAGGGCAGCGAGATGCGCCAGCGTGCCGCCGATCATGCCGCCGCCGATCAACGCGATTTTCTTCCGAGCCATGTGTGAATGTCCTTCTTGGAGCGCGAGCCGTCAGGTCGTTTTGCAGTGCAAAAGCGACGTTTGTGTAGACCCGATATCTATCACCTTCAAGACGCCCGCCTAGTCCTTTCGGACGAGAAATTTGACCAAAACGTCAAGTTTCGATGATTTTTTTGCCCCACCAGGAGGCTGACTGCATCTCCTTGAGGCGGGACACCGTCCTGCCGAATTCGAAGGCATGGTCTCCCTCGGGATAGATATGTTCCGGGGCTTGCGCGGAGGTGGCCACCAGCCTGACCTTGCCGTCATAGAGCGTGTCGATGAGCAGCACGAAGCGGCGGGCCTCGTTGCGGCGGTCCGGGTTCAAGGCCGGGATGTGCTCCAGGAAAATGATGCGGAAGTTTTCGGCCAAGGCCAGGTAGTCCGGCGGGCCCAGCGGCTTCTCGCAGAGTTCGGCAAAGGTGAAGCGCGCGGCGCGGCCTGCGGCCTGGGGCACATGCAGCTTGCGGCCCAGCACCTCGATGTCCCGTGGCAGGCCCTTCCCGGTGTCGGTGAGGCGGACCCAGAGATCCTGCAAGCGGGCATCGGTCTCGGGCGAGAGGGGGGTGAGGAAGGTCTCATGCGCCTTGACGCGGCCCAGCCGGTAATCGGTGCGGCTGTCGAGGGAGACGACATCCAGCCTCTCGCCGATCAAGCTGATGAAGGGCAGGAAGAGCTGGCGGTTGAGGCCGTTCCTGTAAAGCTCGGTGGGCGGGAGGTTCGAGGTGGTGACGATCGTGGTGCCGTGTGAGAGCAGGCCCTCGAACAGGCGGCCCACGATCATGGCATCGGCAATGTCGGTGATCTGCATCTCGTCGAGGCAGAGCAGGCGGGCTTCCTTCGCGATGTCCTTCGCCACGGGTGCGATCGCATCCTGCGCGTGGGACTGGCGCGCGGCGTGGAGGCGCTTGTGCACGTCCTGCATAAATGCGTGGAAGTGGACGCGGCGCTTCGGCGTGACGTCGACCACGGAATGGAACAGGTCCATCAGCATGGTCTTGCCGCGGCCAACCTCGCCGTGAATGTAGAGGCCCTTCGGCGGCGGCGGCGGCTTCTTGAATTTGGCGAGGAGGCCCGAGGGGGCGGAGGTCTTGAGCTGCTCCGCGAGTGCATCGAGCTTCGCAATGACGGGCTGCTGGGCGGCGTCGGGTTTGATCGCGCCCGAGTCACGGCGGCGTTCGTATTCAGCGAGGACGGTGGACATTGGCTCAGGCTTCGCCAAATACGATGACCCCACTCACCCCACTCACCATGCCCGGGCTTGACCCGGGCATCCTTTTCGGCGGCGGCAAGAGGATGCCCGGG
>CAIYXE010000080.1 GCA_903930095.1 uncultured Hyphomicrobiales bacterium | reverse complement strand
GCCGATCCCGGAACCGGGGCCGGATAGAGCGGGCGCCGGCTATGCGCATGTGGCGGGACTTCACATCGGAAACAGCCGAACCAGCAAATCTGGCGCAGCACGATGATTGCGAACCACCGCGGGATTATCAGAGGCTCCAACCATGGAGAGAGGGGAGCGATGACGCGCTGTTCCACGAACGAACACTCTCCGGAAGGCCAGTGAATAGCTTGCTCAGGCGGAGATTGACCGCCCGCTCAAGCCACGATCGACTTCATCGACGATCAGCGGCGGGCGTCGAACCATCGGCCGGCAGCGTCGGCGACAGCCATGACGATTTTCACGGCTGATACCATTCACCGGCACGGGCTCTGGTGCACCCTCCAGCGAACCGAAGGCTACCCGAGCCCATCGCCTGTATCCCGCCCGCTGATGCCAACTAACGCTGGCCTGCGATGATCCAGCAATCCGTCGTGGCAACGTAACGCAAGCGAAAGTGCCTTCCGGCAATCCCGGGGCGGTTCAGTCCCTGCTGACGCCTGCCTTGGTCCTTCGTTCCGAACTGGGCTGTCATTTCCGGCTCCGGTGGTGGATCACACAGGGGGCGTCCGGCATGTCCCACTGGGTGACTCCGCTGGAAAAACATATGCCGTGCTTGATCGCAAGAAGGCTCAGGATGCTCTGATCATGTCTGTGATCCTTGAAGTCTGGGTAATTCGGTAAGCCCCGGGTGTTCGGAAGGTCGGTCAGGATCCTGGGATCACGCGCATAGGCCAGCCATTCTTCGATGAAACTCCGCGCCAAAGGCGTGTTCCGGCAGACCACCATCGATGCGGTGATCTGGGGCGCATCGCGATACCGCGGCTCGTCCAGTCCCATAAGCAGAAATGCATCCCTCTTGGTATACTCACGATTGATGCCGGCGCGCCCCATCGCAAGGATGCCCCTGTCCCCTATCCTCTCTTCATGCGGCATTATGAATGGCCACGGGTCGCGCACGAAGGACATGCCGGAGTCGGTGTACATGAGCCAGTCCCCCGGATCGAGCGCTGTGAGAGTCCTCAGAATGAAGTATGGCTTCCAAAGCCAGTATCCGGCGCCCCGCGGCTGGGAGAAGGTGAAGCGATTGGCGTTCAGGAATGCTGGATCGATGTCCGGCAGACCGTAGGCAATCGTCCTGTCAAAGCCGTTCTGCAGTGCGCTTGCGCCACAGGCACGCTGTGATGCAAAGTAGCAACCTGCGGCATAGTTGATATGTACTTTCATCGCAGATTCCGCTCCCGGCCCTCTACTCCAACGCTGGCATTGCCGGCATATACGACCCGGGTAGATGACCGCAAGTGGCGACAACCGTATGGAATGGCGGCACCACTTATGAGATGCTTACAAGCATGGAACTATTAGAGAGATTTCGGCACCTCTGCAGGGACATCGACAGCGGCACCTATTTCCGCCGTTTGCATATGGTCCCGGCGCCCCATCGGCTTCGGACCGTGCCTCAGCTGGCCTTCCATCTGAGTGCGTCAACCATCGCTCCCCGGCAGGCCATCTGCATCCCGACATTCAATCATGAGTCATGTATTCTGGAGACCCTCTCCTGCTTGCTGACGTCGATCACATGCCCAAGCCAACTGATCGTACTGGACGACGGTTCAGAGGACCGCACGGTAGAACTTGTCACGTCCTTCCTGAAGAGTGCGGGCAGCACCTGCCTTGTGGAGGCCATTGTCCTGCGCAACGGCGTTCCGATCTTTGAGACGGCTTGCGACAACATCTGCTTCAACCTGGCGGCAGCACCCTATGTGATCGAGCTACAGGCCGACATCTTCATCCGGCATCCAGGCTTTGACCTTGCCTTCCACCGGGCGCTTGACGAAGGCGCATCCTCCGTCTCGGGCCGATGCGGCCATGCCTTCAACCTGATCGCGGCCCCACGGTCACGCATTGGAGCCTTCATCGGACAACAGGTCAGGTGCCTTCTGAATGCCCCGATGTCTGTCGGCCTTGCGGGAGAGGAAGTCGAGACCGGCGACATCTCCAGCTGGCTCGGAAAGCAATACAGCTGCGAAACCGTAAGCCGCGGCCCTTGGGCTCTTCTCAAGTCCAACCTCGAGACATTCGGATATCTGGATGAGCGGCATTTCTTCTTGGGCAATGACGATCATGACTTTCATCGCCGGGCCTATGCTGACGGGAAACGCCGCCCGTTCTACGTGCCGGTCCAGATATGCTCCCCCCTGAAGCATGGCGCCTCGAGGCGGCAGCGGACCGGCTTGAACCGGCAGATCTATGAAGATCTCGCAGCGACGCGGCGCGGCTCCCCGGACTTTCACACTTTCCTGTCATCCCATGTCAGCTGGTGTCCAGTAAAACAAGTCTGATTCGGATGATGCCGACGGTCATTGACTTGGGCCTGTGGGAGGCCATTGCCATATGCCGATTGAGGTGATTGTCTGCGGTCTGGCAACGAGCCTCTGCCGGGCGTCATGAGCCGCTTAGGAGACTCCGTCATAAGTTTCGAGAACGCGGTTGGAGAGCCGCGTGGTACGAAACTACTGCCAGATGTCTTCGACGGGGCATTCGGACGGGCTGGCGAGGCCGTTCTCCGCGTATACTCCACTGGCGGACGATGCCATTCTTCTGGCTAATTCTTACCTCGTCGTAGAACTTGGTGTTCACCGGCGTTTCCTCAGGCAGGTGAGAAGGATGGACACCCGGAGTTTGGGGGAAGTTCATTGAGACGCTGCGATGATCTCAACGTCCTGCCCCATCTGGCGCTGACGAGCGAGAACCCCAGCTTCTCTAGAAGAGTTCCGGCATGGCACTCGTGAAAGTCCACACCAAACCGCTTCGTCATGACCAGCTATAGTCAACACGCCGCCAGCGCACCACACCGTTGGACTGTCTGTCGGAGCGGGCATCGAAGCGGGCCGCCAGTTCACTCATCTGGTCCAATGACAGGCGCGGCGTGGGGCTTTTGATCGAGGCACCCAGCAACGCATGCCGACTGCCCTTATTGAACCGGTGAACGCAGTCGCAGAGTATCTGACGGTCCATGCCGCCGGTTCTGGTTGCTTCCTCGAGACTGCTTCGCCAGACGACGAAGCCTCCGTACAGGATCCATCCGCAGGGGTACCGCTGATGGCATGACGCGAGGCGGTGGACCAGAACTCCCGCTTCAGGGGAACCCCCTGCCGGTCAGACCCAAGGTCCTTTGGTATTGTTTGTACTGATAAACACAGTTCAGGCGAGCATTCACCTCCGGAATTGAGGCTACTCGCCACCCGTAAGTGACATTTATTCGGTGTTTACTTCGCCGCCGCGGGATGATGGGACAGCGTCACCCGCAAGGAGTTCCAAATGGGTCACTCAGCGGCAGCCGGATTGTGACGCTGCTTGTATCAAGCTGCATCTCCTCCACCTGCGTGTAGCCAGAGGACATTCGTACGTTGCATGCTTGCAACCGCGATTGAGGTTTTGCGAGGGACCCTCAGGACAGGCTGGCGGCCAGAACGCTCACTGCAAACACAAGGTCTTCTGGTGCCGCAGGCGTGCGGCACCAGAAGCTTTGCTGCTCAGCCCTTGCGCTCACGAATGATGCGCAGCGCTTC
>CAIYXE010000079.1 GCA_903930095.1 uncultured Hyphomicrobiales bacterium | reverse complement strand
AGCATGGCTTCCCCGACAGTTGATCACGGGAGACTTGGCATGCGCATTGAGTTGATCCACCCGAACGGCCACTCAGGCGGGCGCACTCCGTAAGGTGGGCTGTGCTGACCTCCACTTCTTCGATGCAATGACAAATGATTTTTTCTCATAAAGCGATAGGCAAGATCCGCAGCGAAGATAAGCCGGACGTCATCGGCTGCACCGCCATGACGCCGGATCGGCCCCAATGCGGTGACCCGGCTCGCGGAAGCGGCAAAGAGCAGGTCAGTTTCGCCCCGGCTGTTCAACGCGGCCTGGCTTGAGCGTCTCTTCCGCATGCTGATTTTCTCTCAGGCAGCGGTGACAGAGACCCGATGCATCGCGACAAGTGGTCCGGCATGCGAGTGCGAGGTGAGGGTCCGGGCGGCAGGGCCCGGTCGAATCTGAAAACTTTGTAATGACGGCTCCACCTTCTTGCCGATGTGCAGGAGGACCAGTAAACGATTGGGCTTTGGGGGGAAAAGCAGATGGACAAGCCCGTCATCGACAAGAACAAGCTGCCCAGCCGGCACGTCAGCGTTGGGCCGGAGCGTGCGCCACATCGATCCTATTACTATGCCATGGGGCTCACCTCTCAGCAGATCAACCAGCCCTTTGTTGGCGTGGCTTCCTGCTGGAACGAAGCCGCACCCTGCAATATTGCGCTCATGCGCCAGGCGCAGGCCGTGAAGAAGGGCGTTTCTGCCGCAAGCGGTACGCCGCGCGAGTTCTGCACCATCTCGGTAACAGACGGAATCGCGATGGGCCATCAGGGCATGAAGGCCTCCCTCGTCTCACGCGAGGTGATTGCGGATTCGGTCGAAGTGACGATGCGCGGCCACTGCTATGACGCGCTCGTGGGCCTTGCGGGCTGCGACAAGTCGCTGCCCGGCATGATGATGGCCATGGTGCGTCTGAATGTGCCATCCGTTTTCATCTATGGCGGCTCAATCCTGCCCGGCACCTTCAAGGGAAAACCTGTAACCGTGCAGGACGTGTTCGAGGCCGTGGGCAAGCATTCCGTGGGCGCGATGTCGGACGAGGACTTGCTCGAACTGGAGCAGAAGGCCTGCCCCTCCGCAGGTTCCTGCGGCGCGCAGTTCACCGCCAACACGATGGCGACGGTCGCCGAGGCGATTGGCCTTGCACTCCCCTACTCCTGCGGCGCACCTGCTCCCTACGAGATCCGTGACACCTTCTGCTACACGGCAGGCGAGAAGGTCATGGAACTCATTGCAAGGAATATCCGGCCGCGCGACATCGTCACACGCAAGGCACTGGAGAATGCAGCAACCGTCGTCGCCGCCTCAGGCGGCTCGACGAACGCCGCACTGCACCTTCCCGCCATTGCGCATGAGGCCGGAATCAAGTTCGACCTGTTCGATGTCGCTGATATCTTCAAGCGGACACCCTACATCGCCGACCTGAAGCCCGGTGGCAGGTACGTGGCGAAGGACCTGTTCGAGGTGGGTGGCATCCCACTCCTCATGAAGACGCTGCTCGACCATGGCTTCCTGCACGGGGACTGCATGACGGTCACTGGCCGCACAATGGCGGAGAACATGGCGGGCGTGAAATGGAACGCCGACCAGGACGTGATCCGCCCCGCCGACAATCCCTTCACAAGGACGGGCGGCGTCGTGGGCCTCAAGGGCAATCTTGCGCCGGAAGGCGCCATCGTGAAGGTGGCAGGCATGAAGAACCTCAAGTTCCAAGGTCCCGCGCGCTGCTTCGACACGGAAGAAGCCTGCTTCGAGGCGGTTTCCAGGAAGCAGTACAAGGAAGGTGAGGTGCTGGTGATCCGCTACGAAGGACCGCGCGGAGGCCCAGGCATGCGCGAGATGCTGTCCACGACCGCGGCTCTCTACGGCCAGGGGATGGGCGACAAGGTGGCCCTCATCACCGACGGCCGCTTCTCTGGCGCGACGCGTGGCTTTTGCATCGGGCACGTCGGCCCTGAGGCGCAACTGGGCGGCCCGATCGGCCTGCTGACGGATGGCGACATCATCACCATCGATGCTGTTGAAGGCGTACTCTCTTGCAACGTCTCTGATGAAGAGTTCGAACGCCGCCGCAAGCACTGGGCACCGCGGGAGCACGGATACAACTCCGGAACGCTTTGGAAATATGCACAGCAGGTAGGCCCGGCCGTTGATGGCGCCGTGACACATCCAGGTGG
Organism: uncultured Hyphomicrobiales bacterium; assembly: GCA_903930095.1. Classification (GTDB taxonomy): domain Bacteria; phylum Pseudomonadota; class Alphaproteobacteria; order Rhizobiales; family Aestuariivirgaceae; genus Aestuariivirga. The sequence goes on along the minus strand of CAIYXE010000079.1, from coordinate 1,605 downwards.
CGCGGCGGAAGTGAGGACCTACGCGGACATCTGAGTTCTGCGTACTCTCCTAAACCTGGAGCTAAACCGGTGCCGAGACAGCGAGCAGTCGAGAGACCAGGAAGATCGCCGAACCAGACTGAAGTTCCATCAACGGATGGCAGGAAAAACCAAGTCCGGAGTATAGCCCTGGAAGCTCGATAGCTTCTGTGCGTTGCATTCCGCCTGCCAGCGGCTGCCCTTCACCACTCCGGAAACGCAGTGGTACTTCGCACGGTAACCGTCGGTTATCGCATTCTCCTCGATTGCCACGGCGGCGATGCCAATGACCTCGCCACCCTGCCTTTCGACCAGGCGGATGGCGCCGTCCATGGTACCGCCGGTTTCGACCCACTGGTCGGCCAGCAGCACCTTGGTCGCCGGGGCAAAGGCGGGAAGCCGCATTTCCATGTCTTGGGTACGGCCGGAGTAATTGGTGAAGCTCACCTTGTCAGTGTCGACACAGAGTTTTCCAGCCTTGCGGATCGGCAGGAATCCGACGCCCAGCCTCGTAGCCAGTGCCGAACCCAGAACAAAACCCATGGCATCCAGACCACCGACCACATCGCACTTCACCCCATCGAGATCCGCCACGAGATCGTCGAGCAGGTCATGGAAGGCCTCGCCATTGATGTAGATGGATGTCGGGTCCAGCCAGGCGAACTTGGGACCCTTGGTATTGGGTGCCATCAGTTTGAGGTACCAGCGGTCGTCGCGGGGTCCCTTGTTGCGGCTCATGATCTGGCTCCATAGTCGCGGGTGAGTTTGAGCAGCCGGCTCAGCTTCGCTGGCTCGATATTGTAGAAGTCGCCGTCCCTGTTGATGCCGGTCGCGACCATGAAGCCGTCGACGTCAGCCATGTATGCATGGGCGTTTTCAGGCGTGATCCCGGAGGCGAGCGTCATGGCGTGTTCACCGATGCCGCGCCGGAAAGTCCTGATCTTGTCACTGTCGGCGGCATGTCCGGTGGCCACGCCGGAGGTGCACACGGCATCCATATACGCCGTGGCAAGCCTCGCCGCGTACTCATAATGCTGAGGCAGCACGTCGCGCTGCTTCTTGAAGCAGGTGCCGCCGGTATAGAACCCCGCCCAGCCGGAGGAGGCCATGGCCGCGGCAATCTCCTGAGCCTCAGGCTGGTCACCGTGGGAACGGCGTTCGTCAATGCGCGCATCATCCGCCCAGTAGCCATCGACCAGGATGCCGTCACGCTTCAGCCTGCCAAGCGCCGGAAAGGCGAGCTTGCCTGTGACTGCCAGGAAATTGACCCCAAGCCACAAGGCGGGGAACCTTGCCCGCACATGGGCGATGATGGGCAGGAACCGTTCCATCTCGAAGTCATGGTTTATGAGGAAGCAGCCTGCCGCTCCTTCCTCCACAACGATGCGGACATTGCGCTCCGCCTGGGCATTGTCGAGCACATGGATGACGGGCAGCACCACGGGACCCACGGTCTTGAACATCTTTCGGAAATCGTGCCGGTTCATGGGTGCAAGAATTACGGGCTTGCCGGGATTTCGGAAATTTATAATGATGATGGCTCCATAAGGGTAATGAATGCGGTCCATCAACCTTCCCACGGATCTT
>CAIYXE010000078.1 GCA_903930095.1 uncultured Hyphomicrobiales bacterium | reverse complement strand
TGGTCTCTTTCGTGTAGCCTGAAAGCCCCGTGCCCATGATGGTCGAGACATCCTCATGCAGCAGGCCGGCGCCCAGCAATTCGCGGATCAGGAAGCCCATGCCGCCCGCCGCGTTGAAGTGGTTCACATCCGCCTTGCCGTTGGGATAGATGCGCGTCATCAGCGGCACGATCTTCGAGAGTTCTGCAAGATCGGCCCAGCTCAGCGAGATGCCCGCCGCCGCCGCCATGGCGATCAGGTGGATGGTGTGGTTGGTGGATCCACCCGTGGCGAGGAGCCCGACGACGCCGTTGACCACGGCCTTCTCGTCATAGATGCGGCCAATCGGCTGGTAATCATTCCCCAGCGCCGTGATCGCCAGCGCGCGCCGTGCCGATTCCGCAGTGATTGCATCGCGCAGCGGTGTGTTGGGGTTGACGAAGGTCGAGCCCGGAAGATGCAGACCCATGATCTCCATCAGCATCTGGTTCGAGTTTGCCGTACCATAGAAGGTGCAGGTGCCGGGGCCATGGTAGGACTGCGCCTCGGCTTCGAGCAGCTGGTCGCGGCTCACCTTGCCCTCGGCATAGAGCTGGCGGATCTTCCCCTTCTCGTCATTGGGAAGTCCGCTTGTCATGGGCCCCGCGGGAACGAACACGGCAGGCAGATGCCCGAAGCTCAGCGCGCCGATGATGAGGCCGGGCACGATCTTGTCGCACACGCCCAGATACACCGCCGCATCGAACATCTGGTGCGAGAGTGCCACGGCGGTCGAGAGCGCAATCACGTCACGCGAGAACAGCGAAAGCTCCATGCCCGTCTCGCCCTGGGTCACGCCATCGCACATGGCGGGCACACCACCCGCGACCTGTGCCGTGCCGCCCGCCGCGCGCGCGGCCTTGCGGATCAGCTCCGGATAGGTCTCGAAGGGCTGGTGCGCCGAGAGCATGTCGTTGTAGGCGGTGACGATGGCAAGGTTGGGGGCGGCGCCATTGCGCAGCGCGTTCTTGTCCTGCGGGTTGCAGGCGGCAAAGCCGTGGGCGATGTTGGCGCATCCCAGCGCCTTGCGCTTGGGCGTATTGGCCACCGCCTGATCGATCTTGTCGAGGTAGCGCCTTCGTGCGCCCTTGCTGCGGGCGATGATTCTTTCGGTGACGGCGGAGACGGTCTCTTTCACGGACATGGGCTGATCTCGTTTCTCAAGGGCACCAATAGAGCGTTACGGGCGTGGCACTGCGCAGGATTGCACGCACCGGCATATCTTCCTCGGGGCCGGCTTCCAGCGCCTGCTTCAGCACCTGCCGCTTTTCGGCGCCCTCGATGTGAAGTGCAAGCCGGCCGGACTGCTCCAGCACGGGCAGCGTGAAAGTCAGGCGCGGTTCACCCGCACCAGGAGCCGTCATCTCGATCAGGCGCTTGCCGGACTCCGCGTCGAGTGCTTCCGAAAGCCGGTCGCCGCCGGGGAAGAACGACGCCGTATGGCCGTCGCTGCCCATGCCGAGGACCGCAACGTCGAATGCCGCAACGCGCGCCGCATCTGGGTTTCCGGCGAGCGGAATGAAGCTGGCGGCGGCTGCCTTGTTCCGGAGGAGATGCGTGCGCACCAGCCGCGCATTGGAGCGTTCGCTCGTTTCCGGCACCTGGCGCTCATCGACCAGCGTGACGCTGACGCGCGACCACGGAATGTCGATCTCCGACAGCTTCTCGAAGAACAGCTTCGGCGTCGTGCCGCCTGAGACGGCGAGTGTTGCCCGCCCCTTGGCCTCGATGGCGCGGTCAAGTTCGTCGGCCACATCGCGCGCCAATGTCTCGGCCAGCGCCTCGCGGGCGTCGAAAATGCGTTCGGCTTCAATCAAGGTCCTGGTCCTCATACCATGTGCGGCCGTCGCGCTCGATCAGCGCCACGGCGGCGGAAGGGCCCCATGTGCCCGCGGTGTATGGCTTCGGAATGTCACCCGTGGCGCTCCACGCGTCGAGAATGGGGTCGATCCACTCCCATGCGGCTTCCACCTCGTCGCGCCGCATGAACAGCGCCTGGTTGCCGCGCACCACGTCCATCAGCAGCCGTTCATAGGCATCGGGGTTGCGCACGTTGAAGGCGTCCGCGAAACTCATGTCGAGCGGCACATAGGACAGCCGCATGCCGCCGGGACCGGGGTCCTTGATCATCAGCCACAGCTTGACGCCCTCGTCGGGCTGCAGGCGGATGACGAGGCGGTTCGGCGCAATCGGCCCCGCCTGCCCGTCGAACACCGAATGCGGAATGGGCTTGAATGTCACCACGATTTCGGAGACGCGGTTTGGCAACCGCTTGCCGGTGCGGAGGTAGAAGGGCACCCCGCTCCAGCGCCAGTTGGCGATCTCGGCCTTGATGGCCACGAAGGTTTCGGTGCGCGAGGTGCCGGAGCCCAGCTCCTCCAGATAGCCTTTCACCGCGCCGCCGCTGGCTGCACCCGCACGGTATTGCCCACGCACGGTGAGGTTGGTCACGGCATCGCCCGTCACCGGCTTCAGTGCCTTCAGCACTTTCAGCTTCTCGTCACGCAGCGCATTGGCGGCGGTCGAGGTCGGGGGCTCCATGGCAACGAGGCAGAGCAGCTGCAGCATGTGGTTCTGCACCATGTCGCGCAGCGCACCTGCGGTGTCGTAGTAGCCCGCACGGCCCTCGACACCCAGCGTTTCGGCCACCGTGATCTGCACATGGTCGATGTGGGCGGAGTTCCAGACGGGCTCGAACAGTGCATTGGCGAAGCGCAGCGCCATCAGGTTCTGCACCGTTTCTTTGCCGAGATAGTGGTCGATGCGGTAAACCTGCGGCTCGCTCACCACCCGGCCGATCGAGTCATTCAGCGCTTTGGCTGAGGCGCCGGACTTGCCCAGAGGCTTCTCGATCACCACGCGGGTGCGCGGCGTCACCAGTTGATAGCTTCCCAGCTTGTCGCACAGCGGCCCGAACAGGTCCGGCCCCACGGCGAGGTAAAACACCCGGATACGGTCCGCCTCCGGCTTCAGGGCCTGGGCAAGGCCGGGCCAGCCCGCGTCCTGTGCGGCATCCGCCGTCACATAGCTCAGGCGCTCGAGGAAGCGCCCCATCATCTCCGGCGGGCGCTCGGATTCGGGCACATGGTCTTCGATGGCGGCTCTGGCGAAGGCGATGAAGTCGTCATTGCTCAAGGCGCGGCGCGAGCAGCCGATGATGCGCGAGCCGGCCGGGATCTGCCCCTGCAGGTCACGGTGAAACAGCGCCGGCAGCAGCTTGCGCTGGGAGAGGTCGCCCGTGGCGCCGAAGACGACGAGGTCGAACAGCTCCACCGGGATGATGCGCGGGGTCATTGAATGTCTTTCCGCCAGATTTGATGTGCGCCACTCAGATAGCGCGTTTCGATTACGAGTCAATGAAGGCGACAATTCGTCAGGGCAAGTGATTTATTGCAATCTCGCCAAACATCCTTCATAGTTGCTGAAAAATCAGTCGCTTGGGAGGTTTGGTCATGATTGTTTGCTGCGGCGAGTCGTTGATTGACTTCCTGCCTCGAAAGACGGCGGAGGGGGCTGGCGCCTACCAGCCCTTCTGCGGTGGTTCGGTCTTCAACACGGCGATCGCGCTCAGCCGGCTCGGCGTGCCGACCGGGCTGTTCACCGGTCTTTCGACGGATTTCTTCGGTGATATGCTGCGCGAGGAGCTCGCCGCCAGCAAGGTGAGCCTCCGCTACGCCAAGCAGTGGGAGAAGCCCACCACGCTCGCCTTCGTGAAGCTGGCGAACGGCCATGCGCGCTATTCCTTCTTCGACGATAATTCGGCGGTCCGCATGCTGACCAAGCGCGACCTGCCGGTCTTCGACAGCAAGGTGAAAGCGCTGCATTTCGGCTCGATCAGCCTCATTCCGGAACCGTGCGGCGGAGCCCTTGAGGCACTGCTGGCGCGCGAGGCGGCAACCCGCGTCATCACCTTTGACCCCAATATCCGCGCAGGCATGATCGCCAACCGCCGCGCCCACCTGGCGAGGCTCAACCGCATGATCGCCATGGCGGATGTCGTCAAGGTATCGGACGAGGACGTGGCGTGGATGACAGGCAAGGACGACGCCCGTGCTGCCGCGCGGACGTGGCTGAAGCGCGGCGCCAAGCTCGTCGTCGTCACCCGCGGCGCGAAGGGGGCGGAGGCCTTTACGGCGTCCTATTCGGTCACCCAGCCCGCCGGCAAGGTCAAGGTGGCCGATACGGTCGGGGCAGGAGACACCTTCATGGCGGCCCTGGTCGCGGCTCTGCGGCAGGCAAGGCTTCTGGACAAAAAGAAGCTCGCCACCATCAGTGAGGCCAACCTTCGCGCGGCGCTGGGCTTTGCCGCCCGCGCCGCCGCCATCACCTGCTCCAGGCCCGGGGCAAACCCGCCGTGGGCGAAGGAGATGGCGTAACGCCCGGGTTTACCGGATCCCCCCGTCACTCCGGCCAAAGCCGGGGGGTCCAGCGTCCGCTGATTGCTTGACAATCACCTTCCCCCCGCCGAGGTGATCTGGCCATGGACTTCCCCGTCGACCAGATCATCCCGGCCCTCTCGCAGGCGCTGGGCAACGGCCCCGCCGCACTCCTCGTGGCCGAGCCCGGTGCGGGCAAGACGACGCGTGTACCGTTGAAACTGCTCGACGCCGCCTGGCTCAACGGCGCCAGGATCGTGATGCTGGAGCCCCGCCGCCTTGCCGCCCGCAACGCCGCCCATCGCATGGCGGAAACGCTGGGGGAGGAGGTGGGTGGCACCGTCGGCTACACCGTCCGCCTCGAGCGCCGCGTCTCGGCCAGGACCCGCATCGAGGTCGTCACCGAAGGCATCCTCACCCGCCGCCTCCAGCACGATCCGGAACTGGCCGGCACCGGCCTCGTCATCTTCGATGAATTCCATGAGCGCTCGCTGGACGCCGACTTCGGCCTCGCCCTCACGCTCGACATCCAGCGGGGCTTGCGCGATGACCTGAAGATCCTCGTCATGTCCGCCACGCTGGATGCCGCGCGCGTCGCCGCCCATCTGGGCAATGCCCCCGTCATCGATGCGCCGGGCCGGGTCTTTCCGGTGGAGACACGCTACCTCGACAAGGCCCAGCGCCAGACCATCTCGGGTGATGCCGTCCGCGCCGTTCACCGCGCGCTGGACGAGACGGAGAAGAGCATTCTCGTCTTCCTCCCCGGCGAGGCTGAAATCCGCCGCACCGAGGATGCGCTCAATTCCGCCGGCCTGCCGAAGAACACCGTGGTGCGCCCGCTTTACGGCGCCATGGGCTTTGCCGATCAGGATGCCGCCATCAGGCCGTCACCGCCGGGCGAACGCAAGATCGTGCTCGCCACCACCATCGCCGAAACCAGCCTCACCATCGATGGCATCGGCGCCGTCATCGACACCGGCTTCAAGCGTGTGCCGCGCTTCGACCCCGCCTCAGGCATGACGGCGCTGGAAACCGTGCGCGTGTCCTTGGCCTCCGCCGACCAGCGCCGCGGCCGCGCGGGCCGTCTGGGGCCGGGCATTGGCTATCGTCTCTGGCCTGAGGCCGAGACCCGCGCGCTCAAACCCCATGACGAGCCGGAAATCTTCGTGGCGGACTTGGCGCCCCTGGTGCTGGAACTCGCCGCCTGGGGCGTTGCCGATCCCGCCGCGCTCCCCTGGCTGGATCCGCCACCCGCCGCGCCCTTCGCGCAGGCGCAGGACCTGCTGAAGCGGCTCGAGGCCATCGGCCCCGATGGCGGCATCACCGCCATGGGCAGGGAGATGGTGAAGCTCCCCCTCCATCCGCGCCTCGCCCACATGGTGGTGAAGGGGCGGAGCGCACTCGCCGCCGGTCTCGCCGCAATGCTGTCGGAGCGGGATGGGCTTGCGCGTGACGTGGGCGTGGACATCTCCGCGCGCCTCTCCCAGCTGCGCGGCGGCGCCAGGGACCGCATCCGCCAGACCGCCCGCCAGATCCGCCAGATCGCGGGGATCAGGGATGATGAGGACGGCAGCGTCAGCCCCGGCCTGCTCGTCGCCTTCGCCTTTCCAGACCGCATTGCCCAGCGCCGTGGCGGCGACCGGCGCTACAGGCTGTCGGGCGGGGGAGGGGCCGTTCTGCCAGAGCATGACGCGCTGGTGACGCAGGATTTCCTCGCCGTTGCGACGACGGATGGCGCCTCGGGCGACCAGAAGATCTACCTCGCCGCGCCCTTGTCGCAGAAGGAGATCGAGGAGCATTTCGGAAGCCAGATCGAGGCCCGCGACGGCGTGTTCTGGGACAGCCGCACGAAAGCCGTCAGCGCCACAAAATCCCGCCGCCTCGGCGCATTGGTGCTGGAGGAGAAGCCCTCGACCAACGCGGACCCCTCGCTCATCGCCGAGGCGATGGCGCAGGGCGTGCGCGACATGGGCCTCACCTGCCTGCCATGGACGGATGGCGCCAGGATCCTCCGCGCCCGCGCCATGTTCCTCCGCCGCCTCTTCCCGGAGGAAGGCTGGCCGGACCTGTCTGACGAGGCGTTGCTGGACTCCCTCGCGGATTGGCTCGCCCCCTATCTCGCCGGCATCAGCCGCAAGGCCCATCTCGACCGGCTGGACATGCACCAGATCCTGCAATCCATGATCCCGCATGAGCTGGCCCGCAAGATGGACCGCCTCGCCCCCATCCGCATCGAGGTGCCCTCAGGCGCCGACGTCCGCATCGATTATGAGACGGAGGGAGACCCGGTATTGCGAGTGCGCTTGCAGGAAATGTTCGGCCTCGCCCGCACCCCGGCCATCGCCGAGGGCCGCAGCCCGCTCCGGATCGAGCTTCTGTCGCCCGCCGGCCGCCCGCTGGCCGTCACCCAGTCGCTGGAGACCTTCTGGACCAACGGCTACCCCTCGGTCCGCTCCGACATGCGCGGCCGTTACCCCAAGCACGCCTGGCCGGAAGACCCCCTTAACGCCGCCCCCGTGAAGCCGCGGCGATTGCGGTAAGATACCGCTCCCCATGCATCCCGGCCCTCCGCCGGGGTGCCGAAATTGAGAGGCACCATGATGGATTGTGACGGCGAATCGCCCCATTCCTTCCGTCATGCTCGATGCCGCCACCTTCAGGGACATCTGCCTCACCAACCCGGCCAACCGCCAGCTCCTGGCAGCACTGGCGGAACTCGACATTCCGCAATGTCACCTCACTGCCGGCTGCCTGTTCCAGACCGTCTGGAACGTCCTCTCGGGCCGTCCGCCTGCCGAGAACATCAAGGATTATGACGTCTTCTATTTCGACGGCTCGGACCTCTCCTGGGAGGCGGAAGACGCCGTCATCCGCCGCGTGGCGCCCATCGCGGAGCGCCTTGGCCTGCCCGTCGAGGTCAAGAACCAGGCGCGTGTCCATCTCTGGTACAAGAATCGCTTCGGCGCGGATTATCCGCAGCTCTTCTCGGCTCGCGATGGCATGTCGCGTTACCTCGTCCGCTGCACCTGTGTCGGCATCGAGGCCGCCACGGGTGAGGTCTTTGCGCCCGATGGCTTTGCTGATCTTGAGGCGGGCCTCCTGCGCATCAACCTCTTGCTGCCCCAGCCAGGCCTGTGGCAGGCCAAGGCGGAACACTACCGCGCCCGCTGGCCATGGCTGGTGCTGGCGGAAGACTGAGCAGCGCCGCACCGGCATCTACACGCAACGCTGAAGGGCTTTCGCCCGCCAGTGCGGCTCTATTGCCTGGTGATGGACAGAGGCGCTGCCGGGCTGCTTGAAAGAGGCCCTCATCCGGCCTGTCGGCCACCTTCTCCCCTCGGCTCCGCCGACGGGCGAAGGGACTCGCGGTGAGGTTTGCCTTCTCCCATTGCGTACCGCGACGGGAGAAGGGGACGCGGTGGCCAAATGAATGCCACGGTCAAGCCGTGGCATCATTTTTTGGCCGGTGACGATGCCGCGTCAGGAATAAACATCCTGCATGAGCGACGTGAACCACTTCCCCATCGACTCGAAATTGTCTTTGGACGCGGATCCCGGCGACTCGATGTTGGTGCTCACGGGCAGCATACGGTAACTGCCGTCGCTGGAATCAAGTCCGTAGCGGAACGTAGCCGTCAGCCATGATGCCCTGGCGCCATATTGGCTGTTGAGAGCTGTCGTCACAGGCGTGAAGCAGGCCGAGTTGGTCACCGGCGTATCGTAGAGGGCAACATTGCTGAACTCCCTCAGGATGGCATCGGCGCAGACCTTTGCCTGCTGGTTTCCGATGTGTCCTGCTTTTGGCTGGTTTGCCGACTTGATCCCGTCGCCGATGACATAGACCTTGCTGACGGGAGATTTGTAGGTCTTCTCGTCCACCAGAGCCCAGCGGCCTTCGCTGTCGAGGCCGCTTGCCGCAAGCAGCACGCTGCGCGCCAGGGCACCCGCCTTCATCTTCGGAATGACATTGGCCACTTCTACCTTCACCGAGGTGTTGGCGATGAGTGCCTTGGGATTGGGCGCCGCCGCCTGGGCAATGTTTGGCACGAAGGACAGCGTCTTCATCTTTGCCGTGCCTGAGGCCGAGGTCGCAACCGCCGTCAGCTTGGCGTTCTGGACATAGACGAGGTTCTTGTGAATGTTGGCGAACGCATTGCCAAAGTTGTTGGGCTCCACCGGTGGCCGCCCATCGGACGTCTGCTTGGGGTCATAGAGATAGAGCTTGGAGCCAGGCTTCTTCACGCGCAGCCAGTCGGCGATCACGCAGGCGCGCTCATAGGGGCCCGGCGGGCAGCGGTAGGGCGAGGGCGGAATGGTGATGGCCACATGATTTCCCGCCTTCATGTTGACCAGCTGACT
>CAIYXE010000077.1 GCA_903930095.1 uncultured Hyphomicrobiales bacterium | reverse complement strand
GTTCATCTTCGCCACGACCGAGATCAACAAGGTTCCCGTCACCATCCTGTCGCGCTGCCAGCGCTTCGACCTGAAGCGGCTGGATGCGGCCCTGCTCGCCTCGCATTATGCCGGCATCGCAGAAAAGGAAGGTGTGGCGGCAGAAGCCGACGCGCTGGCCATGATCGCGCGTGCGGCAGAAGGCTCCGTGCGTGACGGCCTGTCGCTGCTCGACCAGGCGATTGCCTATGGCGAAGGCCGGGTGAAGGCTCCGGACGTCGCCACCATGTTGGGGCTGATGGACCGCTCCCGCATCATCGACCTGTTCCAGGCGGTGATGTCGGGCGATGCCAGGGCCGCGATCGAGGAGATCGAGCAGCAGTACAGGGAGGGCGGAGATCCCCCCACCATCCTGAGCGACCTGGCCGATTACGTGCACTGGGTCACGCGCCTCAAGGTGGTGAAGGAGGGGGCGCTGGCCGACACCTCCCGCACTGAAGCCGAAAAGACACGTGGTGCTGCACATGCAAAGGACTGCGGCATGGCGCATCTGACGCGCGCCTGGTCCATGCTGCTGAAAGGAATCCGCGAGGCGGAGCTTCACGCCGAACCGCTGATGGCCGCCGAAATGGTGCTGATCAGGCTCGCCCATGCCGCCGATCTTCCCGGCGGCGAGGAACTGGCGAAGCTGGTGAAGCAGGCCCCGCCCTCAGATCGTGTCGTGCCCATCAGCGCGCGTGAACTCCTGCGTGGCGGCGGGGCGGATGCCTCTTCCGAGGCACAGGCTGCCCTTGCCGTGAAGCCATCGCCATCGCCGCAGCCGGTTCAGACGGAAACGCGCGCCTTCTCAAGCCTGCAGGACCTCCTGCAACTTGCCCAGGAGAAGCGCGACATCAAGCTCAAGTCCGATCTCGAAAGCCTGGTGCGGCCCATCCGCGTGGCGCCCGGCCAGCTCGAAATCGCACTCGAGCCCGGCGCCCATCCGGGCCTTCCCGGCGAGATTGCGCGGAAGCTCGAGGCCTTCACCGGCATGCGCTGGATGGTCATGGTGGCAAAGGACGGCGGCGATAAGCCGGTGTCCCGCCAGCGCCAGGAAAGCCGCGACAGCCTGTTCATCATGGCGCGCGAGCACCCGGAGGTCCAGGCCGTGCTGAAGCGCTTCCCTGGTGCCGAGATCATTGACGTCAAGGAGCCGGACCAGACGATCCTTCCCCCCAGCATGAGTGAGAGCGATGAAGAACCTCGGTGACATGATGAAGCAAGTCCAGGCCATGCAGTCGCGCATGGCCGAGATGCAGGCGAAGCTCGAGCAGGCCACGGTCACGGGCCAGTCCGGGGGCGGCCTCGTCAAGGTGACGCTTTCCGGCAAGGGCGCGATGACGGCGCTGGCAGTCGACCCGTCGCTGCTGAAGCCTGAGGAGAAGGACATCCTCGAAGACCTCATCATCGCCGCCCATACCGATGCGAAGAACAAGTCGGAGGCCATGATGGCGGAGGAGATGAAGTCCGTCACCGGCGGGCTGCCGCTGCCGCCGGGCTTCAAGCTGCCCTTCTGATGTCGCGCCGCACCACGGGGCCCGAGATCGAGCGGCTGATCCAGCTCCTCGCCAAGCTGCCGGGGCTTGGCCCCCGCTCGGCCAGGCGTGCCGCCCTTCATCTCATCAAGAACCGTGAGCGCCTTCTCGTGCCCCTCGCCGCGGCCATGGCGGAGGCGCGCGACAAGGTGACCGTTTGCTCGGACTGCGGCAACGTCGACACCGTCGATCCCTGCACGCTCTGCACCGACCCGCGCCGTGACCGCAGCACGCTCTGCGTCGTCGAGGAAGTGGGAGATCTCTGGGCGCTGGAGCGCGCGGGTGCCTGGAACGGCCTCTACCACGTGCTGGGCGGCACGCTTTCGGCGATCGAGGGCATCCGGCCGGAGGACCTGAGCATCGACACCCTGATCGCGCGCGCAGGCGCGGGCGGCGTGAAGGAAGTGGTGCTGGCGCTCAATGCCACCGTCGAAGGCCAGACCACCGCCCATTACATCACCGAGCGCCTCAAGGCCCTCGGGATCGCCGCCTCCCGCCTTGCCCATGGCGTGCCGGTCGGCGGCGAACTCGACTACCTCGACGAAGGCACGCTGATGCAGGCGATCAGGGCACGGCGGCCGCTTTAGCGCGGCGGGCTGTCAGTTGAGATCACTGGAATACGTGCACTCCATTCTTCCCGTCACCCCAGCGAAAGCTGGGGTCCCGCTTTCGGTCTGCATGTGCTGCAATAAAAGCGGGATGCCAGCTTTCGCTGGCATGACGGTGAGAACTGGGAGTTGATCTCAACTGATCGCCTGCCGCGCTAATCGACAGCCCGGTCAGAAACCCTCCAGCACGATCTTGCCGCGTGCGGAGCCGCTTTCGATGAGGGCGTGTGCCTTCAGCAGATTTGCCGCGGTGATGGCGCCGAAATGGGCGGACATGGTGGTGCGGATCTTGCTCTCTTCCACCATGGCGGACACGCGGTTGAGAAGCCTGTGCTGCTCCTCGATGTCGGCGGTGCCATAGAGGGGCCTCGTGAACATCAGCTCCCAGTGCAGCGACAGGCTCTTGCGCTTCAGCTTCATGATGTCGAGCGGCGGCGGATCGTCGATGAGGCAGAAGCGGCCCTGCGGCGCCATCAGCTCGACGATCGCATCAAGGTGCTTGTCCGTTTCGGTGGTGGAGAACACGAAGCCCGGAGCCGGGAGGCCCAGCCGGCCCAACTCCTCGTTCAGCGGCTTGCGGTGGTCGGCCACATGGTGCGCGCCCATCTCTTTGACCCAGGCCTGGGTTTCGGGGCGCGAGGCCGTGGCGATGATGGTGAGGCCGGTCAGCTGCCGCAGGATCTGGATCGCGATCGAGCCCACACCGCCCGCGCCACCCACGACGAGGATCGATCCTCCCCCTTCAGGCGTGGGATCGGTGACCTTCAGCCGGTCGAACAGCGCCTCCCATGCGGTAATGGCGGTCAGCGGCAGGGCGGCGGCCTCGGCAAAGGTCAGGTTGCGCGGCTTGCGGCCGACGATCCGCTCATCGACGATGTGCAGCGCGCTGTTGGTGCCGGGCCGGTCGAGTGAGCCTGCGTAGAACACCTCGTCCCCCGGCTTGAACAGGGTTGCCTCCGGCCCCACGGCATCAACCACGCCTGCGGCATCCCAGCCCAGCACCTTGTACTCGCCCGGCGATGGCGCAACACCGCGCCTGATCTTGGTGTCCACCGGATTGACCGAGACCGCGCGCACTGCCACGCGGATATCGCGCCCGGTGGGAGAAGGCACCGCAAGCTCGATGTCCTCCAGCGCCTGACTGTCCGAAACCGGACCCGCATTCCTGTAGCCGACTGCCTTCATCATGATATCCATCCTCAAAGCTTTATCGTGTGATTATTGCACGGGCCGCAGCCCTGGCGCCAATTCCGTGGGGTCACGTCCGCTCGACGAGCTTGGGCCGCACCACCTCGACGGCGGTTTCCGGCTGCTGCAGGTCAAGGCTCTCGATGCGCAAGCCCCGGCGCGTGACCTTTTCTGCCGAGATGCCGAGTTTCTCGAGGTCGCTGACGGCAAGCCCGAAATGCTTCTGCAATTCGCCGACGCGGTCTTTCAGGCGGGCGACATCCTCGAGCAGCCGCGTGACCTCCACCTTGATGAGGCCCGCCTGCTCGCGCATGCGGGCGTCCTTGAAGATGGCCTGAAGCGTCTGCACCAGCAGCATCAGCACGTTTGGAGACGCGATGATGACGCGGGCACGATGCGCCTTCTGGATCACGTCCTCGAAGCGCTCATAGAGCTCGGCGTAAACGGCTTCGGATGGCACGAACATGATGGCCGTCTCATGTGTTTCGCCGGCGAGGAGATATTTCTCTGCAATGTCCTTCACGTGCTTCAGCACGTCGCCCCGGAGCCGCGCCTCGGCGTTGCGCAGCTCGTTCTCGCCGCGCGCCGTCTTGATGGCGTTGAAGGCCTCGAGCGGAAACTTGGCATCGATCGCCAGCCTGATCTGCGAGTCGGGAAGCGAAACGAGGCAGTCCGGCCTGGTGCCGTTGCTCAGCGTGTCCTGGAAGGCATAGGCGTTGTTGGGAAGCCCGTCGCGGATGATGGCCTCCATGCGGGCCTGGCCATAGGCGCCGCGCGACTGCTTGTTGGAGAGAATGTCCTTGAGGGTCAGCATCTCGCTGGAAAGCGCTGTGATGTTCTTCTGCGCCGCGTCGATGACGGCGAGGCGCTCATGCAGCTGGTTCAGCGATTGCCCGGTGCGGGCCGAGGCCTGCTCGAGCCGCTCGTCCAGTGCTGAGGCGAGCTGGATCTGCGAGCCATGCGACTGTTCAACAAGGCTTTTGAGTGCGCCGGAGAGTTCGGCGATGCGGTATTCGAGTTCCACCGTGCGCCGCAGGCCTGCCTGGCGGTTGGCCTGCGCCCGCCATGACAGGACCACGGCCGCGATCAGCAGAAGCAGCGCGAAGATCGCTGCAGCTGTTATGGCATCAAGCAGTGTGACGGGGTTGCCGCCGATCACGATCAGGGCGCGGTCAAGGTCCATGGCGGGAAGCCTAAACCGATTCGCCGTCCTGAAGAAAAGTGGCCCGCTCGCACCGGCAGGGTACGAACGGGCCCATGGCCTTCACGACTCGGGACGGCGACAGGAGCCATGCAGGCCAATATGAATGCGTATTGCGTCCATCGACGCGGCAAGCGGGCATTTGTTCCGGCTGCCCAATCACCCTCTGATGATCAGATTGACAGCCAATCCCGGCTGGAACGGGGGCGATCCGTGGCGATTTGGAGGCCGGGCCGATTTTGAGGCCAGCCGGCCGCTGAGTTTCTACTTGAGGTTTTGCGGCTTGCCGTGGCGGGCCGGCGACAAGGTGCGCGCAGTCGTGTCCTGCCGTTCAGTCAGGAAAAGGGCCAGGCCGCGGGTCAGGCCATCGGCGAAGTCGCGCATGGCGGAAAAGACGATCATGGGTTGCCTCACGAATTGAAGAAGGGGACTGCGTTTTCTGTGTTGCGGCCCATATGGTGTCGAATTGTGAGTGAATTGCAGCCGCACCACGCTGCGGCTGCCTGCTCAGTTATGCGTTTTCTGCATATCGAAACTTGTCGGTGGCCTGGACGAGCGCATCGGTGATCCCGGGTTCGGTGGCCGTGTGGCCCGCATCCGGCACCATGATGAACGCCGCCTCGGGCCAGGCCTTGTGCAGGTCCCAGGCGGTGACTGGCGGGGTCACCACGTCGTAGCGTCCCTGGATGATGACGCCGGGTATGGCGCTCAGCCGGTGGGCTTGCGCCAGCAGCTGCCCGTCCTGGCGGAAGAAGCCGTGGTTCATGAAATAGTGGCATTCGATCCGCGCAAAGGCCAGGGCGAAGCGTTCTGTGCCGAACTCGGCCACGCGCTTTTCATCCGGCAGCAGCGACAGGGTGGCGCCTTCCCACTGGCTCCATGCGCGCGCGCAGTCCAGCTGTTCCACGGGATCGGGCCCGGTGAGGCGGCGGTGGTAGGCCGCCAGGAGATCGAAGCGCTCAGCCTCAGGGATCGGCGCGACGAAGGTCTCCCAGGCTTCGGGGAAGAGGGCGTCCGCGCCCTGCTGGTAGAACCAGCGGATCTCGCTTTCGCGCAAGGTGAAGATGCCGCGTACGATGAGTTCGCTCACGCGATCGGGATGGGCCTCGGCATAGGCCAGCGCCAGGGTGGACCCCCAGGAGCCGCCCGCCACCTGCCATTTCTCGATGCCGAGGTGACGGCGCAGCGTCTCCATGTCGTCAACGAGATGCCAGGTGGTATTGTCCTCGATGGCGGCATGCGGGGTCGATTGCCCGCAGCCGCGCTGGTCGAACAGCACGATGCGATAGGCTTGCGGGTCGTGAATCTGCCGGAGGAAGGGTGAAATGCCGCCGCCCGGGCCGCCATGCAGCACCACTGCAGGCTTGCCCCGCGGGTTGCCGCATTCCTCGAAATAGATTTCATGCAAGGCGGAAACCCGCAACCTGCCGCGGTTGAACGGCTCCAGGGCGGGATAGAATGTGCGCCGGTCTGTCATCTGCCTGTGGTCACCTGCTGCCGGACCAACTGGCTTTTGCCAAAAACTGGCTGATCCGCTAATTGAGAGTTGTGATTCCGGTCGATCCGGTTTCCGTGAACTTACAGGGGGAACGTGTCTTGTGGAATGAATTCAAGTCTTTTGCCTTCAAGGGCAATGCCTTCGACCTGGCGATCGGCGTCATCATCGGTGCGGCTTTCAGCCGGATCGTGGACGGCATCGTCAATCTGATCATCATGCCGATCATCGGTGCGGTCACCGGCGGCCTCAACTTCGATAACTACTTTCTGGCGCTGTCAGGCAACGTCACGGCCACGAACCTGGTGGAGGCCCAGAAGCAGGGCGCGGTGCTGGGCTACGGCGCCTTCATTACCATCGTCGTCAATTTCCTCATCGTGGCCTTCGTGCTGTTCCAGCTGGTGAAGGTCGCCAACCGCCTGAAGAAGGCGGAACCGCCGCCGCCGGCCCCGGCACCCAGCCGGTCTGAGGAACTGCTGTCCGAAATCCGCGATGCACTGAAGGCCAGGTCCGGCACCTGACGGGCGCGCGATCATGAAGCCCGGGTGCCTGCACCCGGGCTGCATGTTTTCTGGGCGTCTGCTCTCCTTTTGGCGCGCGGTGCTGGCCATCAGGCCCGCCTGCCGCGCCCGGGAAACGGCCTAAACCCTTGGCTTTCGGCCCTTTGGTGCAAGAGGCGGGCAACTGGCATCCGCCTTGCTAGGCTTCCCGCAGCGCAAGCGTCTTCTTGGGTCCTCCCATTCTCAAGCGAGAGCACTCGTTGCGTCTTGGGGTCCGGCTGGTCCGGCGCCAATGCGGGGTGAACGGTTCATGGTTGCTGCCGTTCACCCCATTTTTTCATGCGGCGGCGGTCTTGATGACGCGTTCCCCGCTCTCTACATAATGGAGCGACGGGTCCGGGCCCCTCTGGCAGCTCCCTATCTGCGATGTCGGACTCTTCCACCTTGGAGGCGCAGGCTTGCGCCGCAATCTGGGAGATGAACACGCAATGACCAGTCCATCCATCACCATCGACCTCACACCGCGCGGGACCATGGAGCGCCTTGAATGGCTTGCCTGGTTCTCGGACTCGGCGATCAAGGTGCCGGGGATGAACCGCACGATCGGCGCCGACGGTGTGCTGAGCCTCGTTCCGGGCGTCGGCAGCCTCGTGGGCGCCTGCATCTCGGTCTATGTCGTGGGCGAGGCGGTGCGCTACGGGGCGCCGCCCCGCGTGCTGACCCGCATGGGCCTCAACATCGCAGCCGATACGGTGCTGGGCGCCATTCCGGTCGTCGGCTTTCTCTTCGACATGGGCTTCAAGGCCAACCAGCGAAACCTCAACCTGCTGCGGCAGCACCTGCGGGAGATCAATCGATGAAGAACCTGATCTGGATTCTGACGGCTGCCATCATCGGTCTCTGGTCGCTGCTCGCGTGGATCACCCATGGCCTGGTGAGTGTTGCAGGCAACCTGGTTGCCAACAACGCCGACCTTCTGCCGGCCGACCCGCTGCTGATCGAGTGGGCCTCCTGGCTCGCCTCGGCCGGAACGGGGGTCGGCGAATGGCTGGTGATTGCGGTCTGGGCCGTCGTGTCGCTGGTCCTGCTGGCGCTGGGCTTTGTCGCCACGCGCCTTTTGCCGCGCTTCAGGCAGAGCCTGCCGGCGCGTTGACGCGGCCGGTCAGTTGACGCCGTCGGGCAGCGCCTCCTCGCGCCGCGCGATGAAGTCCCGGAGGCCTTCGGCCACTGCTTCGTCCAGCTTCGGCTCCTCATAGGCAGCAAGCATGGCGCGGGCTTTCTCGCGGCCGCGCGTGTCATGGTCCTTCGCCCCCTCCGCCGACCACTGCTCGAAGGAGTTGAAGTCCATGATCGAGGGGATGAAGAAGGCCTTCTCGAAGTGCTCCAGCGTGTGCTGGGTGCCGAGGAAGTGGCCGGCGGGCCCCACCTCGCGCACTGCCGCCATCGCCTCCTTGAAGTCCGTGAAGGACAGGCCGCCGGCGTATTTGTACCAGCCCACGAGCTGCTCCGCGTCGGTGACGAACTTCGAGTAGCCGCAGGCGAGGCCCGCCTCGAGCCAGCCCGCCACGTGCCAGACGTAGTTGGCGCCGGAGAGGATCGCCGCATGCATCAGCATGTTCGACTCATAGCCCGCCTGCGCATCGTTCAGTTTCGAGCCGACATGGAAGCCCGACGTGCGCCACGGCAGGCGGTACTTGCGCGCGAGCTGCCCCATCAGGAACATCATCTGCGCGGCCTCGGGCGTGCCCCCCATGGGGGCGCCCGACTTCATGTCGACCGTCACCATGAACTGGCCATAGATCTGCGGCGAGCCGGGGCGCACCAGCTGCGTGAAGGCAACGCCCGCGAGTGCCTCTGCATTGACCTGCGCCACGGCACCCACCGCGGAGGCCGGCGTCGATGCGCCGCAAAGCGCGAAAGGCGCCAGGATCAGCGGCTGGTTGTGCCGTGCATAGACCCGCATCGCGTCCAGCATGGTCTGGTCCCACACCAATGGCGAATTGCAGTTGGTGATGGAGACCAGCACGGTGTTGTCCTTCACATAGTCCTCGCCGAAGACGATGCCCGCCATCTTCATCACGTCCTCGGCGCGCTCCTTCGAGGTGACGATGCCCATGAAGGGCTTGTCGGAGTATTTGAGCGCGGAGTGGATGATGTGCAGGTGGCGTTTCGGCACCGGAATTTCCATCGGCTCGCAGCAAATCGAACTCGACGAGTGCAGCGCTGGCGACATGCAGGCGAGCTTGTGGAAGTTGTTGAGGTCCGCCAGAGAACCGTAGCGCCGGTTGTTGTCGAGGTCGCGCACATAGGGCGCGCCGTACATCGGCACGAAGACGGTGTTCCTGCCGCCCACCTTCACAGTGCGCTCCGGGTTGCGGGCATTCTGCGTGAATTCGGAGGGGACCTTGGCGACGAGGTCCATCAGCAGCGCCCGGTCGATCCTGACGCGCGTGCCGGAAACCTGCGCACCTGCCGCCGTCCACATGGCGATTGCCTCATCGTCGCGGAATTCGCAGCCGACCTCCTCGAGGATGCGCATCGATTCCTCATGGATCAGCTCCACCGCCTCGTCGGGCACCAGATTGTAGACGGGAATTTCCCTGACGAGGGTGGGAAAGGAGGCCATGGGCGCGGCACGCAGCGAGCGGCGGCCTTCACGGCCGCCACCGCTGCGGCGGTTCTGAACCGGGTTTGTGGTGTTCGTCATGGCAAAGGCTCCTTGTGAGTCGCCACCATAGAGCGCACTGGGGCGGCTCCGTTCAAGCGCTGGTTTTGCGGAACATGCGCAAAATCCGCCTAAGGGACGAGTGAACGGGCAGGCTGGAACCCCCGGTTGTGCATGAAAACATGCACAGCCACTATTTTTCGTTCAGTTTCGGAGCGTTGACCGATTGTAATTTTCGTTACAGAATGAAAACGGGGAGTTAAGGGGTGCCGCAGGCCACAGGGCCGGGGATCCATTCAATAAACACGAGATAACACGCCTGTTTCCTCAAGGCGTGGGGGAGAAGATTGACTATGGCTGAGCACTCTACGGAGGATAAAAAGATCCTCCACGACATGGGCTACGCGCAGGAGCTTTCCCGCTCCATGTCGAAATTCTCGAACTTCGCAATCTCATTCTCGATCATCTGCATCCTGTCGGGCGGTATCAATTCCTTCGCCCAGGCGATTTCCTCCATCGGCGGCGCCGGGGCGGGCATCGGCTGGATCGCGGGCTGCATCGTCTCAGGCATGTTCGCCCTCGCCATGGCGCAGATCGCCAGCGCCTTTCCGACGGCGGGCGGCCTCTATCACTGGGCCTCGATCCTCGGCAACCGGTTCTGGGGCTGGCTCACCGCCTGGCTGAACCTGCTGGGCCTCATCACGGTGCTCGGCGCCATCAACATCGGCACGGCCTATTTCTTCGCCGGCGCCATCGCACCGATGTTCGGCACCACCGCCGCTGACGGCACGGTGACCACCTTCTTCACCGGCACCGACATGCAGGTCGTGGTGTTCGTCGCCATCATCACCATCATCCAGGCGGTGCTGAACCATGTCGGCATCAGGGTCACGACCTTCCTGACCGATATTTCGGGCTACATCATCTTCATCACCACGGCTGTCCTCGTCGTGGCCTGCCTTTACTTCGCGCCCTCGCTCGATTTCTCGCGGTTGTGGACCTTCACCAACTACTCGGGTGAAGCGGGTGCGAATGTCTTCCCGCAGAGCGACAACATGTTCTACCTGTTCCTGCTCTGCCTGCTGCTGCCGGTCTACACGATCACGGGCTATGACGCCTCGGCGCATACCTCGGAAGAGACCAAGGATGCCGCCACCTCGGTGCCCAAGGGCATCGTCTCGGCGGTGCTGTGGTCTTCGCTCGTCGGCTGGGTCATGATCTGCGCCATCATGCTGGCGGTGCCGGACATGGCGGCGGGTGCGGCCCAGGGCTGGGGCGTGTTCTTCGGCACGATGAATGCCGTGATCCCCGAGACGCTGCGCAACATCCTCTACATCGGCATCTTCATCGCGCAGCTGCTCTGCGGCCTGGCGACCGTGACGTCGGCAAGCCGCATGCTCTTCGCCTTCGCGCGCGATGATGGCATGCCGGTGGGCTCCGCCGCCCTTGCCAGCGTCTCGACCACCTTCCGCACGCCGGTGACGGCGATCTGGACGGTGACCGCGCTCTGCATCCTCTATGTGCTGCTGGCGCTGAGCATCAAGGTCGGCGAGACCTCGATCTATGTCATCGTGGTCAACTCCACGCTGGTGTTCCTGTTCCTGTCCTTCACCATTCCGCTGGTCGCGGGCCTGTTCGCCTATGGCACCTCCAAGTGGCCGAAGCCCGGCCCCTGGGCGATGTCCACGGGCACCTACAAGCTCGTGACCGTGCTCTCGGTCATCGGCATGGCGATCATCCTGTTCATCGCCGTGGCGCCGCCCAACGAGCGCGTGCTCTACGTGGTGATCGGCTTCATCGCGCTGGCGCTGGTTTTCTGGTTCGCGACCGAGAACAAGCGCTTCCGGGGCCCGCCGGTGGGTGACGAGATCACGCGCCGCCAGGCGGAGATCGCCCGCAAAGAAGCGATGTTCGGCGAAAAGTGACAGGCAGGCTTCACAACAAGGTGGCCCTGATTTCAGGCGGGGCCACCGGCATGGGGGGTGCTGCCTCGCGCCTCTTTGCAGCCGAGGGTGCCAAGGTCGGCATCCTCGACATCAACGCGAAGGCGGGTGCCGAGGCGGTGGCCGACATCGAGCGCAATGGCGGCACCGCCTGCTTCGTTGAGGCGGATGTCTCCCAGAGCGCTGAAGTCACGAAGGCGGTGGATGAGGTGCGGGCCAAGCTCGGCCCCATCACCGTCCTTTTCAATCATGCAGGCTCGATCGTCATCAAGCCCTTCCTCGAGACGACGGAAGAGGAGTGGGACAGGCTCACGGCCATCAACGTCAAGAGCATGTATCTGGTGACGAAAGCCGTGCTGCCGCAGATGATCGCGGCGGGCGGCGGCTCCATCGTCTGCACCTCGTCGATTTCGGCCGTGGCGGGAACCCCGATGGAGGTGCTCTACGACACCACCAAGGGCGCCTGCCACATGTTCGCGCGGGCGATTGCGGTGGAGTTCCGAGACCGCAACATCCGCTGCAACGCGGTTTGCCCCGGCTTCGTCAGAACGCCGCACGGCCTGCGCGAGGTGGCAGAGCTGCAGCGCTATGGCGTCGATGTTTCGGAGGCCGCCCTTGCCGCCCAGCAGGGCCGCATCTGCGAGCCGGAGGAGGTGGCCCGCGCCGCCCTCTTCCTGGCGAGCGATGACGCGAGCTTCGTCAACGGCACGCATCTCTTTGTCGACAACGGGTTTACAGCGGCGTGATGGCAAACTCCCTCGCCCCCACGCATGTGGGGGAGAGGGTGGGGTGAGGGGGTGGCTCAGCATGCTGGATGGCAAGAAGCCGACTCGCTGACGCACCCCCTCACCCCGGCCCTCTCCCCCTATGGGGGCGAGGGGGATGAATTGAAACAGCGAAGGGCGGCCTCCCGAGGCCGCCCTTCTGCTTTGTGACCATCCCCACCGGTGTCACCGCATTGCAGACCACCCGCGGGCGAGGCGGGGGCTGAGAGGTGGCGGCGTCTTTGGACGCGCCAGAACCCGGCAATGCGGCAAGTGACCGGTGGGGAGGCACTCACTCAGGCGCGCAGCCGCCTCGCCGGGGCGGTGACGCTGCGCCTGAGTGTCAGCGCAGGCTTTAAGCAGCCTGCCGTTCAGCGGCCTCGCGCCGGCCGCAGCCGGCAATGAGGCCTTCCGCGCCATCAAGGGCGCCGGGCTCAAGTTCCAGCCCGAGGAAGCGCGCACGCTCGACGGGGCCGGGCAGATGCAGATCCGCCACCAACCCGCCCGTGAAGCCGAAGCGCTGGTAGTAAGGCGCATCACCCACCAGGATGATGGCCGTGTGGCCGCGCAGCCGCGCCTCGGCCACGGCATGGCGCATCAATGCGGCGCCGATGCCCTGGCGTTGGGCCTCGCAATCCACCGCGAGCGGCCCGAGCAGGAGGGCCGCACCGGCGGAACCGGCTAGCACGTCCCACAGGCGCACCGTGCCGGCGAGGCGGCCGTCATCGTCAACCGCGACGAAGGCCAGGCCCTCGGACGGCAGACGGCCCTCGCGCAGGCGCTCGGACGTCTTGCGGCGGCGCTGCTTGCCGAAGGCGCGGTCGAGCAGATGCTCACGCGCGGCGATGTCGGTAGAGACTTCAGAGCGAATCATGACCATTGGAGCAGACCTTCCTGTCATCCCGGCGCACACACGCCGGAAACCAAAGATGTGGTTGGTCCCCCGGCGGCATGCCGGGGGCGACGGGAGCGTGAAACGTCAGATGACGTAGGACTGGAGCGGCGAGAAGCCGTTGAAGGCAACAGCCGCGTAGGTCGTCGTATAGGCGCCGGTGGCCTCGATCAGCACCTCGTCACCTACCGTGAGCGTCACGGGGAGATCGTAAGGCACCTTCTCGTAGAGCACGTCGGCCGAGTCGCAGGTCGGGCCTGCGATCACGCAGGGGGCCTTCGCGTCGCCGTCCTTGGCCGTCACGATCGGGTAGCGGATCGCCTCGTCCATCGTCTCGGCGAGGCCGCCGAACTTGCCGATGTCGAGATAGACCCAGCGCTGGTTGTCGTTGGCGTGCTTCTTCGAGATCAGCACGACCTCCGCCTTCACCACGCCCGCATTGCCCACCATGCCGCGGCCCGGCTCGATGATCGTCTCGGGGATCGCGTTGCCGAAGTGCTTGGTCAGCGCCTCGTGGATGGCGTTGGCATAGGCCCCCGTGCCCGGCACCTGCTTGAGGTACTTGGTCGGGAAGCCGCCGCCGAGGTTCACCATCTTCAAGGTGATGCCGCGGGCCTGCATGGCATCGAAGATCGCCTTCGATTCGGCGAGCGCCTGGTCCCAGGCCTCCAGCCGCGTCTGCTGCGAGCCGACATGGCAGGAGATGCCATAGGCCTCGAGGCCGAGCTTGTGCGCATGCATCAGCACCTCCACCGCCATGGAAGGCTCGCAGCCGAACTTGCGCGACAAGGGCCACTCAGCACCGGCACCATCGGTGAGGATGCGGCAGAACACCTGTGCAGCCGGAGCGGCACGGGCGACCTTTTCCACTTCCTCGTCCGAATCGACGGCGAAGAGCTTCACGCCCAGCTGGTGGGCGCGCGCGATGTCACGCTCCTTCTTGATGGTGTTGCCAAACGAGATGCGGTCCGGCGTGGCGCCGGCGGCGAGTGCCATCTCGATCTCCGGCACGGAGGCCGTGTCGAAGCAGGAGCCCATATCGGCCAGCATCTTCAGGATCTCCGGCGCCGGGTTTGCCTTCACCGCATAAAAGACGCGGGTGTCCGGCATGGCGCGGGTGAAGGCGCGGTAATTGTCGGCGATGACTTCGAGATCGACCACGAGGCAGGGGCCCTCGGGACGTCGGTCACGCAGGAAGTCGAGGATGCGGGCGGTGGCTGCCATCTGGGTGTCTCCCGAAAATCAAGTAAGCGTTGCCTGGGTCCGCATGATCGCGATCGCTCCACGCTTTGGAGACGTGAAAACGCTCGGCTCATACTGACGTTTCGCCTTGGCTTGATCGGGGAGTGTCCCAATCGCACATGGGGCAAGGAAAGTGGTGCCTCTCAGTAACCCCGGCCTTTGGAGGAGCCGGCAGAGACCAAAAAGCCCGCACCGTCGTTGCTTTGGGGAAATCCTTAAGGCACGTGCGACTCTGGGCGGGGGGTATATGTTTCCGTTCGCTGTCACATGCAAGAGTTTTCTGACCCCTGCCGGAATTTTTTCAGTCGAACATCGTCCAGCCTGCGATGAGGCGCGTCAGCGCCGTCACCGCGCAGAGCGCTGCGTAGACGATGGCAATCGCCGCGAAGTGCTGCGGCCACAGGCACATGGCGAGGAAGCAGAGGATCGTCTCCGTGCCCTCGGTGAGCCCGCCCAGATAGTAGAAGGACTTTGAGGGATATTCCGTGCTCCGGAGGCCGCGCTTCTCCGCGATCACCGCGAAGGCCAGGAAGCTCGTGCCGGTGGCCACGAAGGCGGCGAGCAGCACGGCGGCGGCCAATGCATTCTCCTCCGGCGCGCACACTGCGAAGGCGAGCGGGATCGCCGCGTAGAACACGAAGTCGAGTGCGATATCGAGGAAGGCTCCGCGCCCGGTGGCGCCCGCGCGCCGCGCCAGCGCGCCGTCGATACCGTCAAGCGCCCGGTTGACGAGCAGCGGCAGGATGGCGGCAGTGGTGAGCCCGCTGGCGATCATGACTGCCGCCAGCATGCCGAAGCCGAAGCCTGTGAGTGTTGCCTGGTCTGCCGTCAGCCCGCGCGCCGACAGCCTGCTGGCGGCCGCCTCCACGGCGGGCCGCACGAGCTTGAGGGCCATGCGGTCAAGCATGTGAGACCTCGCCGTTCCTCAGCAGCAGGACGCGGCCCCCTTCGGGAACGTCCGCCACATCATGCGTTACCATCAGGCAGGGGATGCGCCGCAGGGCGATGTGGCGGAACACGAAGTCCCGCATCGCCTGGCGGAGCCCGGCATCGAGCTTGTTGAAGGGCTCGTCCAGCAGCATGGCGCGGGGCTCCGCGACCAGCGCCCGCATCAGGGCCACGCGGGCGCGCTGCCCGCCCGAGAGCGTATGCGGCGGCCTGTCGCCAAAATCATCGAGCCCGGCCTCGGCGAGGGCAGCATCCACCTTTGCGCACCGCTCCGCGCGCGGCCCGCGCGGCATGCCGAAGAGCAGGTTCTCGGCCACGGTGAGATGGGGAAACAGCAGGTCGTCCTGGAACAGCCGGCCGATGCGGCGGCGCTCCGGCGGCAGCGCGTCCAGCGCCTCGCCATCGAGCTGCACGCTGCCGGTGGCCGTGAAGGGTGCCGTGAGATCGCCCGCGATGAAGGAGAGCAGGGTCGACTTTCCGGCACCGCTCGCGCCCATCAGCGTCAGCGTTTCGCCCGCCGCGATCGCCAGCGAGAAGGGCTTGATCAGCGCCTGCCCGGCCAGGAGAATGCCCGCGCTGGTGAGCGTCAGCGCCATCTGGGCCTGCCCAGCAATGCGGCGGCGAGGATGGCGAGAAGCGGCGGCAGCGCCAGCGCCAGCGCGAAGGCGGCGGTGAGCGGCCTGCTGCCGCCGGAGGACAGCGTCACCGCCTCCATCGGCAACGTGCTGAAGCGCCCTGCAGCAATGAGCTGGGCTGGCACGAACTGCACGATCGAGACTGCAAAGCCGATGGCGGCAGCAGTGAGGAGCGGGGCCTTGAGGAGCGGCAGCTTCACCCGCATCCATGCCGCAGGTGCTGCAACCGACAGGGCGCGTGCTGCCGCCATGTAGCGTGCGTCGAAGGCGCGGTAGGGGCCCTGCAGCACGATCAGCACATAGGCGGCAACCGGCGCGAGCTGCGCCAGGAACAGCCCTGTGAGGGTGCCGGCAAGGCCCCCGTCGAGGAACAGCCGGTATTGACCGCCCGCAATGGCCAGCTGCGGCAAGGCGAGGCTGAGGAGGGCGAGCCCCATCGGCCAGCGGTCACGCGATGGCGGCTGCGTTTCAAACCACAGGACGGCGAGCATGATTGCCGAGGCCGATGTGGCAAGGCCCAGACCGAGGCTGAGCCACACCGGGGCGGGTGCTGCAGCCATCGTTTGCCAGGCCTGCATGCTCAACACTGGTGGTAGCAGCGCGGGGTAGGGCCAGCGCGGCGCGGCCGAGAGCAGCAGGAGCAGGCCAAGGCAGGTGGCCATGATGGCGAGCCCCAGCCCGCCTGCAAGCCATGCGCTGTGCCGCGGTGGCCCAAGCAGCGAGGGACCATTGGTGAGCGCCCGGCGCCCGGCGCCGCGCAGCGCGCGGGCGAGTGTTGCCGCCGCGGCGAGCACCAGCGCCAGGCTCGCCGTCAGCAGCAGCGTGCCGGCAAGTCCCATGCGGTTTGCTTCCGGCGTCACATCGTTCAGCGCGTGCCAGATGACCACGGCCAGGGTTGGCGGCTGGGTGGGGCCGAGCACCAGCGCCATGTCGACGACCGTTGCGCCATAGACGAACACGATGACCAGCGGCCAGCGTATATCATGGAGCAGCGGCGGCAGCACGATGCGCAGCCACGCCGAGCCCTTGCCATGCCCGAGGCTGGCCGCTGCGCGCAGCTCAAGGCTGAGCCTTCGGGTGCGGTCGCCACGCGCCAGCGCGCCCAGCGCCGCCGTCACGAGGAAGGGAACTTCCTTCAGCGCCAGTGCCGCCGTCAGCGACAGCCCCAGCGGGTCCTGCACGCTCACCCATCCGGGTGGCGCGTCACCACCCGCGATGAGCCGCGCCAGCAGCCCTGAAGGCATGACAAGAAAGCCGAAGCCGATGGCGAAGGCCAGGTGCGGCAGCGCCAGACCGGCCGCCGAGCCAACCGCCAGCCAGCGCCAGCCCGCGCTGCCGTGAAGCCCGGCGAGCAGCAGCAGGCTCAGGGCGAGCGCCATCAGCGCCGCGGCGGCGCCGGTGAAGAGCGAGAGCCCGAGCGCGGGCCAGAGCTGGGGATGCGCGAGAAGGCTGAGCCAGGCTGCGCCATCCGCCGCGGCGGGAACAAGCATCGCCAGCGACAGGATGAGTGGAAAACCCCACAGCAGGGCCAGCGGCAAGGCGCCGGCGTTGGATGTCATGCGCCGTATCGTTCGAGCCATGCGGCCTCGATCAGCGGTACCCAACTTCCGTGCGGTTCCGGAACCGTGCGCGCCGGATGGCTGACGGCACCGGGCAGGTTCCCGCCCGCGAACAGGGCGCGGTCCGCGGGCGAGAGCTTGCCGAGGTCGAGCACGGTGGGATCGCCCCAGACCGCGAGATCGGCCTTCCTCGCCTGGGCTTCGGGCGAGAGCAGGAAATTCGCCGTCACCTGGGCCGCAGCGCGCGCGCGCGCGTTGACGGGGATGGCGAGGAAATGCGTGTTGCCGATGGTGCCTGCCCTGTGCTGCCAGGCGATGGTGGTTTCCGGCAGCTCGCCAGCTGCGACCAGGTTGGCGGGCTCATTGGGGTTGAAGGTGAGGCCCATCAGCAGTTCGCCGTCGGCCAGCATCTGCTTCACCTGTGCCTGGCTCTGCGGAAACTGCTTGCCCTGCCGCCACAGCTGCGGGTGGAGCGCATCAAGGAATTCGAACAATGGCTTTGCCGCCGCTTCGAATTCACCGCGTTTGATGCTCACCGGCAGAAGCGTGGGGTTACTCATCGTCTCGGCCAGTGCCTGCTTCACGAAGGTGGTGCCGTGGAAATCGGGCGGTGCGGGGTAGGTGATGCGGCCTGGCGCGTTGCGGGCGAGATCGAGCAGTTCCATCATCGACAGCGGCGGTTCGCCAAGCTTCGCGCCGTCGCCGAAGAAGGTCAGCTGCGCCATGCCCCAGGGTGACTCCAAGCCTTCGGTGGCTTCCGCAAAGTCGATCCGCGTCGTCGGCTTGCCCTCCACGTCGACCAGCGCGAAGTTTGGCAGGTCCTCGGCGAAGGGCCCGAACAGCAGCCTCTCCTGCTTCATGACACGGAAGTTCTCGCCGTTGATCCAGATGAGATCAGCACTCCCCGGCTGGCCCGCCGTCACCTCGTCCCGGATGCGGCGCACCGCCTCGGACGTGTCCGGTAGCTTCACGTGCTCGAGCGTGATGGCGTAACGCGTCTTCAGTTCGTCCGCCGCCCAGGCGATATAGGCATTGATCTGCGGCGATCCGGCCCATGCGTTGAAATAGACGGTCTGCCCGCGGGCCTCCGCCGCGGTCTGGCTCCAGCCCTCATCCGCCCGTGCCGGGGAGAGAAACGGCATGGCCGCGAGCAAGCCGGCAAAGCTGCGGCGGTTGAATGTCATCGTCATGAGTGGCGTCTTCTCCGGTTTTCTGGCCGGTTTCATAGGCTTCCGGGGGGAAAAAGAAAATCAGCTTGCCGTGAGGGGGCCGTGTTCAGCGCTCTGGCTGCCAGAGGCGCGGTTCCGCTGCGGCACGGTCCAGGACGGCGAAGCTGCCGGCCTTGAGCGGCAGGGGCTCGCTCCAGCCACTGTCCGGCCACCGGACGCGCACGTCGGCCTCCCCCGCCTTGCCCAAGCCGAAGTGGATCCACCCGGCCTGCCCCGACACATGCCCGCCGCCGGAGGTGACCTCGCGGCGCTGGACGCCGTCTGCCGTCTTCACCTCGATGAAGGCGCCGATGGCGTTGACGTTGGGCCCTGGCTGGCTCAGCCGCAGCATCAGCGCATTGCCGGCCCCTTCCGTGACGTTGCGCCAGATCTCCGGCGTCTCCCAGCGGTTCACCACGAGGATGTCGAGCAGGCCGTCGAGGTTGAAGTCGGCAAGAGCGCCGCCGCGCGAAATCCTGGTGCTGGCGACGCCCGCCTTGTCCGCCATCTCCACGAATTTGCCGTCCGCCCCCTGGACGAGGAGGTTGTTGGGATCCTTGAGCGCGAAGTCCGGCATTTCGGCCACATTGCCCTTGGCGATGAAGAGGTCCACCAGGCCATCGTTGTTCACGTCCTGGAACTCCGTGTGCCAGGCGGTGGAAGGCTTCAGGTCCTCGCCCATGAAAGGCCGGTGCGCGGTCACACCTCTGGCCCAGGCGATGTCCTTGTAGGTGGGCTTCGGCGCCGAACCATCCGTGGGCGTCTCCTTCAGCGTCTGCAGCTTGTTGTCCGCCATGGAGGTGATGGCATATTCCTGAAATCCGTCGCCATCGATGTCGTATCCGGCGATCCCCATGCCCCAGATGCGCAGATAGGCCCAGCCATCGGCCTTGGTGTAGAGCCTTGGCGGCTCTCCCGGGCGTAACCGCCACATCTGCTCCTGCCCGCCTTCATAGTATTCGCGGTCATTGGCAAGGCGCAGGTCGGCGCTGCCGGAATTGTTCCAGTCGGTGAACAGGGCGGAGAGTGGGCAGTAGCTGGGCTTGAGCTCGATTGGTGGTGCGAAGCCCTTTCCATCCGTCCTTGCCCGCTGCATCACGTTCGGCGTGCAGGAGCCCCAAGGCTCGGTCTCCTCCTTGCGGTCGATGTAGTTGCCGATGGCGATGGTGGGCCAGTCCGAGCCCTTCTCCCAGGTCGCGGCGAAGGCGGTGGACCAGCCGTCGCCGCCCTCGAAGCCCCAGGCCTCGTTGGCGCGGGAGAACTTGCAGTCGCCCTCGCCCTTCATCACGATGTTCTCGCCGACGCGCAGCGTCACGACGTCCATCTTGCCGTCGCCGTCGATGTCGACGGGGTAGGCGCCCGTCATCGCATCGAACTCGAGGCCGCTCTGCTGCTTCGCGAAAGAGAATACGCCGCCACGGGCGCTCTTGTTGACATAGAAGGTGGCAGGCTTCTCGCCGCCCGCGATGAGAACGTCCTCGAAGCCGTCGCCGTTGCAGTCGAAGACGGCGGCTCCGCCGCCCACCATGTATTGCCACTCACCCGCATAGACGCTGTCGATGCCGGAGGTCTTGGTCTCCTCGGCGAAGCCGGGCACGATGGGCGTTTCGGCGGCGATGGCGGGCAAGGCGAGAAAGAGCGGCGCCAGCAGCGCGGCTGAGATCTTTTTCACGTGGAACTCCGCGTGCGCAGCGCCACGGCATGCTGGCCGATGCACTTGCCCTGGGCGATGCCCTGCACGATCGCCACGCGGTAATGGATGCCGCCATAAAGGCGCGAGATGCCCGCCTCCTGTGCCGCCGCCTCGAAGCTCGGGAAGCTGCGGGGTGCCAGCCCGTCACGCTCATGCGTCCGGTCGGTGAAGGCGAAGTTGTCGCCGAACAGGCTGGTGAGGACCGCCGCAGCCGCGCCCGACTGGGTGCTGTGGCCCGAGGGGTATTCCGGGAAGGGCGGAGTGATCAGCAGCGTCTCCCACTTCGGGTCGATCACCCGCTTGATGTAGGTGACGGGGCGCAGCAGGTCATACTGGAACTTGGCATTCCAGCAGCCGATGAAGGCATCGGCCATGGCCACGCCCAGCCGCATCATCACTTCGGCCGTGCGGTCGAGGCTTGCTTGCTGCTGCTCGAGGATATCATTGGCGATGAAGATCCAGTGGCCGGGTGGCGTGGGTGACAGCATCGGGTCATCCGACCAGAAGCGGGCGATCGCCTCCTGCTCTGGCGTCAGCGACTTCACCGTCTGATAAACCTCCAGCGCCTCGCGGTAGAAGGCCGAGGAGGGCTCCTCGCTGTAGGCGGGCGGCGGGGGCAACGGGCAGGCGGCGCCGTCCGGCATGGCGAAGGTGCGGTTATTGCCCCAGCTGGGAAGCAGGGGCACCTGCTGCTGGCGGATGGCGCTGGTGGGCACCCAGTTGGACGGGCCCACTGTGAGCTTATGGTCCATGGGGAAGCCCATGTTCTCGATGCGGGCGCCGCCGTCCGTCTCGGACCAGGCGAGGATCGCCGCCATCAGCGCTTCGGCATAGGCGATGCTGCGCCGGGCAACCTCATCGGGAACGCCCGCCAGCGCCTCTGCCTTGAGCTTCTTCTCGGTCGCAGCCATGACGCGCTGGCCGGTGGGGCCGGTATTGCCGAAGAACGACTTCACCGCCAGGGCCATCACGCAGTGGGCGATCAGCGCGTCGCTGTAGGCCTGGCCCTGCTGCCGGGCTGGTAGGCCGGCGAGGCCGTTCAGCTGG
>CAIYXE010000076.1 GCA_903930095.1 uncultured Hyphomicrobiales bacterium | reverse complement strand
GCCATGCGGCCCGCCATCAGGCCCATCGCGGCGCTTTCGACATAGCCCTCGACCCCGGTCACCTGTCCTGCGAAGCGTAGCCGCGGCATGGCCTTGAGCCGCAGACGCTCATCCAGCACGCGCGGACTGTTGAGGAAGGTGTTGCGGTGAAGGCCTCCCAGCCTGGCGAACTCGGCATTCTCCAGTCCCGGAATGGTGCGGAACACCTTCACCTGGTCGGCGTATTTCAGCTTCGTCTGGAAGCCCACCATGTTGTAGAGCGTGCCCAGCTTGTTGTCCTGGCGCAGCTGGACGACCGCATAGGGCTTCACCGCCGGGTCATGCGCATTGGTCAGCCCGCGCGGCTTCATCGGCCCGTGGCGCAGCGTCTCTGCACCGCGCTCCGCCATCACCTCGATGGGCAGGCAGCCGTCGAAATAGGGGGTGGATTTCTCCCATTCCTTGAAGTCCGTCTTCTCGCCCTCGATCAGCGCACGGACGAATTCTTCATACTGCGCGCGGTCCATCGGGCAGTTGATGTAGTCCTTGCCCGTGCCGCCGGGCCCCACCTTGTCATAGCGGGACTGGAACCAGGCCTTTTCCATATCAATCGTCTCGCGGTGGACGATGGGTGCGATGGCATCGAAGAAGGCGAGCGACTCTTCGCCCGTCAGGCTGCGGATGGCTTCTGCCAGCGCCGGAGAGGTCAACGGCCCAGTGGCGATGATGACGCTCTCCCATTCCTCTGGCGGCAGTCCCGCCACCTCGCCTTCGGCCACGGTGACCAGCGGATGGCGCTTCAGCGTTTCCGTCACCTCGGCCGAGAAGGCGTCGCGGTCCACCGCAAGTGCTCCGCCGGCGGGCACCTGGTGGCGGTCCGCCATGGCCATGATGAGGGATCCTGAGCGCCGCATCTCCCAGTGGAGCAGGCCCACGGCGTTCTGCTCGGCATCATCCGAGCGGAAGGAGTTGGAGCAGACCAGTTCGGCAAAGCCGCCGGTCCGGTGCGCGTCGGTGCCGACATGGGGGCGCATCTCGTGCAGCACCACGGGCACGCCGAGGTTCACCGCCTGCCATGCGGCTTCGGAGCCCGCCATGCCGGCGCCGATGATATGGATGGGTTTTTTCATGAGGCGCTCCTAGCACGGCGGGCCATGGGGTGAAAGACTTCGGCCCTTCTTCTGGCCCCGCCCACGGAGTAGCATGATGCCCATGAGCACAACCCTCACCGATATCTCCGCCGAACTCGACGCCATCCGCGCCCAGTCGCTGTGGAAGGTCGAGCGCCCCATCCTCGGCCATCAGTCCTCCCACATCCGGGTAAAGTCGGGCGATGTCCTGAACTTCTGCGCCAACAACTATCTAGGGCTGGCGGATCATCCGGACCTCATCGCCGCCGCGAAAGAGGCGCTCGACAGCCACGGCCTCGGCATGGCCTCCGTCCGCTTCATCTGCGGCACCTCCGACCTGCACCTGGCGCTTGAGCGGCGCCTCGCGGATTATCTCGGCATGGCGGATTCGATCCTGTTCGCCGCCTGCTTCGATGCCAATGGCGCGATCTTCGAACCGCTCTTCGGGGAGCAGGACGCGATCGTCTCGGACGCCCTGAACCATGCCTCGATCATCGACGGCATCCGCCTCTCCAAGGCCCGCCGCTTCCGTTTCGCCAATGGCGACATGAATGACCTCGAAACCCAGCTGAAAGCGGCGCGGGAGGGGGGTGCCCGCCGCGTCATCATCGTCACGGATGGCGTCTTCTCCATGGATGGCTATTTCGCCAGGCTGGACGAAATCCGCACGCTGGCTGACCGGTTTGATGCGCTGGTCATGGTGGATGACTGCCACGCCACCGGCTTCATCGGCCCGCAAGGCCGCGGCACGCCGCATCGTGCCGGGGTGAAGGTCGACATCCTCACCGGCACGCTCGGCAAGGCGCTGGGCGGTTCGGCAGGCGGGTATATCGCCGCGAGCCAGCCCATCGTGGACCTGATGCGCCAGCGGGCGAGACCCTATCTCTTCTCCAATGCGCTGCCGCCGCCCATCGTGGCTGCCGGCATCAAGGCCATCGACATGGCGGAGCAGGGGGACGATCTCCGTACGCGCCTCTCCGACAACGCCCAGCGCTTCCGCGCGGGCATGAGCAAGGCGGGCTTCCGGCTGCTGCCGGGCGAGCACCCGATCATCCCCGTCATGCTGGGCGAGGCGAAGCTGGCGCAGGACATGGCCTCGAAGCTCTACGAG
>CAIYXE010000075.1 GCA_903930095.1 uncultured Hyphomicrobiales bacterium | reverse complement strand
CGCCCGCCTTCATCATCGATACCCAGGTGACACCCGGCTACCTCCCCGCGGGCGACCTTCTGGCCGCCATCGAAGAGGTGCGCCAGGGCGGGGGCTGCAAGCTCTGTTGACGGCGGCTCTTCCGCCGCTTCCTTCCGCCGCACTTCCCGCCTATAAGCGGCGGAAATCCTGAACAGTCGCCCGGGGATCGATGAAGCCTGTCTATGTACTGAACGGACCGAACCTGAATATGCTGGGCCTCAGGGAGCCGGCCATCTATGGCGCGGCGACACTTGCCGACATAGAGGCGCGCTGCCGTGCGCATGCTGAGGGGCTCGGCCTGTCCATCACCTTCCGGCAGAGCAACATCGAAGGCGAACTCGTCTCCTGGATCCAGGAGGCGCGCGAGAAGGCCTGCGGCATCGCCCTCAACGCCGGCGCCTATACCCACACCTCGATCGCGCTGCATGACGCGCTGAAAGCGGCGGAGCTTCCCGCGGTCGAGCTTCACCTGTCCAACGTCCACCAGCGCGAGGATTTCCGCCACCACAGCTTCATCGCACCGGCGGTGAACGGGGTGATCTGCGGTTTCGGCCCAGAGAGCTACGTGCTCGCCATCTCCGCGCTCCATTCCCTGCTCACGGCAAACAAGAAGGCTTGACGAATGCCCCCGTCGAAGAAAAAACCCGCTCCCCGGCCCGCCTCCGCGAAGCCCGCGCCACAGGACCCCGACCTCGACCTGATCGCGAGCCTCGCCGCCATCCTGAACGGCACCGGCCTCACCGAAATCGAGCTTGACCGCAAGGGCACCAAGGTGCGCGTGGCCAAGACGGTGACGGCGGTTGCAACCGTCGCGGCGCCACAGCCTGCCGCCTCCATGCACGTCCATGCTGCTCCCGCTTCGCCCACAGCTGGCGAGGCTGCCCCGGCAAAGGCAGCCGGTGATCATCCGGGCACCGTCAAATCGCCGATGGTGGGTACGGTCTACCTTGCGCCATCGCCCGGTGCTTCCAACTTCATCGAGGTTGGTTCGACCGTGAAGGAAGGCCAGACGCTGCTCATCATCGAGGCGATGAAGACCATGAATCAGATCCACGCGCCGCGCGCGGGCAAGGTCACCCAGATCTTCGTCGAGAACGGAACGCCCGTCGAATATGGCGAACCCCTCGTGGCGATCGAGTAGGCGGGGATGTTCGACAAGGTCCTTATCGCAAACCGGGGTGAAATCGCGCTCCGCGTGCTGCGCGCCTGCCGCGAGCTCGGCATCCAGACGGTGGCCGTGCATTCGACGGCAGACGCCGACGCCATGCATGTCCGCCTCGCCGACGAGAGCGTGTGCATCGGCCCGCCGCCCGCGCGTGACAGCTACCTCAACATCCCCGCGATCGTCGCCGCCTGCGAGATCACCGGGGCCGAGGCCGTTCACCCCGGCTACGGCTTCCTCTCCGAGAACGCCCGCTTCGCCGACATCCTGACGGAGCATGGCCTCAAATTCATCGGCCCGTCGGCGGAACACATCCGCATCATGGGCGACAAGATCACCGCAAAGCTCACCGCGAAGGAGCTCGGCATTCCCGTGGTTCCGGGTTCGGAAGGCGGCATCGCGGACATCGACGAGGGCAAGCGCGTCGCGCGGCAGATCGGCTATCCCGTGATCATCAAGGCCACCGCAGGCGGCGGTGGGCGCGGCATGAAGGTGGCGCGGAGCGAGGCCGACCTCGAACTCGCGATGAGCACGGCGCAGTCGGAGGCCAAGGCGGCCTTCGGCAATGGCGAGGTCTACATCGAGAAATACCTCGAGAAGCCGCGCCACATCGAGATCCAGGTGCTGGGCGACGGCAAGGGCCGCGCAGTGCATCTGGGCGAACGGGACTGCTCGCTCCAGCGCCGCCACCAGAAGATCTGGGAAGAGG
>CAIYXE010000074.1 GCA_903930095.1 uncultured Hyphomicrobiales bacterium | reverse complement strand
GCAACGCTGCGGAGCACACGGCCCCGAGGACAGAAGCCCCGAGCCGTCCAGCACCCCGGAACCGCCCCCTATGGCGTAACCCCGGCGAAGGCCGGGGTCCCGCTTTGGGGGCGGACATTTATCCAATCATCCCAGAAATTGCCTGATGCGCCTTTCAAGCGTGGAGCCAGCCTTCAGCACCTCGCACTCCCAAAGGATCAGCACCTTCCAGCCGGAGGCCTTCAGGCTCGTGATATTGGCAGCATCCCGTTCCATGTTGCGGGCGAGCTTCTGGGACCAGTAACCTGTATTCGATTTCGGTTGCCGCCCATCCTTGCAGGCCTCCTTTTGATGCTGATGCCAGAAACATCCATGCACAAAGATGACCTTCTTGCGGGGACGGAATACGAGGTCGGGCTTTCCGGGCAAGTCCTTGGCGTGGAGGCGGAAGCGGTAGCCCATGCGGTGGACGCGGGAGCGGACCAGCATTTCGGGTCTCATGCCGGTTGAACGGATCACCGACATATTCCGGGACCGCTCAGGGGGACTAATCCTGTCTGTCATCCAGAAGCGATTTCGCCTGCTTTGGATATTTCGTCACAAGCCACTTCAACACTTCAACCTGTTCGGTTGCGGACGCTCGACGTATCTGAACAAGAAGTTTGAGGGATGTGGGCCGGTCAGCCGTCAAATTGGCTGCGCCTTCGTTGCAGACGGAGCAGATGGCACGAAGGTTTGAATAGTCGTCGGTGCCACCCATGGACTTGTCGACAATATGACCGATGTGAAGCCGGGTCTTGCGACCTGGATCGTCGGGGTGTGGTTCGCCTGCAGCCGCACCACACATCTGGCAAGTGAAGCCATTGCGGTCAAGAATCTGCGCGCGCAGTTCCTTGGATATTGCCCGCTGGAATGCAGGCCGGGGTTTTGGGTCTTCCAGCAGATACTGGCCCTGCTTTAGGTCTGAACGGTCATTGTGAGTGAGTATCTGAAAGCCTTCTTCATTACGCAGTTCGAGAACCCGGCGTGCCCACTCGGTTATGCCTCCCGCCACCTCCCGGAGTTCCTCGACCTCCATTACGCGGCCGATGTTCGCCAAGAAATGCTTCCTGAGTTTATCTCTTGCTCCCATATCACTCTGCTGCCGCGAGGCTGACAACGGACTTCAAGGAAATGGCCTCACGAATCTTTGCTGCCACAACGGCAGCTACCGGTGGAGGAAACGCGTTTCCAACCTGGCGATAACTGGCAGTCTTCCCGCCCATGAACTCCCAACTGTCAGGAAACCCTTGAAGTTTGGCAACCATCTGCACGGTGAGTTTCGGCATGCCGGTAAAGTCAGGGGCGGGCGGTTCATTGGCAATGCCGATGCCGTTTACGCCGAGTTCAGCCCAAGCCTTTCGAGCCCGCGTCGGCCCGAGGTCCGGACCACCATGCTTCTTCGATCCGCCGACGATCGTCGGCGCGATCCGGTTTGCCTTTTCCTTCCAGGCCTCGGCAAGTGGCCAGCCACGTTCAGCCATGTGCTTGGCGAGCGTTTCGCCCACCGTCTTCGGCGTAATCTTGTCTTTCTCGTCCGGCCATTGGAAGCGATCTGCAGCGAACTTACGGATTGCAACAAGGAGCACGCGGGGTCTCAGCTGCGGCACGCCGAAGTCGGAAGCGTGTAAGAGATTCCAGAATGGCTTGTAACCGAGTTTCTCGAGTTTCTGGTTTATCGTCGTGCGATAATCCGTGAAACGCGGTTCCAGCAAGCCTTTGACATTTTCGAACATCACGGCGGTGGGCTGGATTTCATCAACCAGTTCTATGCCAACGTTGAAGAGGTTTCGCTCATCCCCCTCACCAAGCTGCTTGCCGGCAATTGAGAAGGGCGGGCACGGAAGGCCACCGGCGAGCAAGTCGATGCCCTTGTATTTCGACCAATCGAAGCGCTGGAAGAGGTCATGCTCGATGACATTCCAATGTTTCCGATTTCGAATGAGGGTCGCGCAGGCTGACTTGTCGTTCTCGAATAGTGCGGCATGTTCGAAGCCTGCCGCTTCCAGCCCAAGCGCCTGGCCGCCAGCACCGGCACATAATTCAACAGTGACAGGGGCCATTCGAATCTCTCCACGATGACGAAAATCTTACCCGGATCGCCTGGAACAATTAGTGAACGACTATGCACGTTTCAACATCTTTCTGGCCATTCCGCCAGAACCGCAGTGCGTCTCGTTGGCTGGGGTGACGGACAGAACGGCACGGAGGCACTGACCTGCACCATTCGGTTTCCCTCCCCCTTGTGGGGAGGGGTAGGGGTGGGGGTCGTGCCGCGTGGTGGGTGTTGATGCATGATCTCCGGCATCACCCCCACCCCTAGCCCCTCCCCACAAGGGGGAGGGGGACTTGGTGGAGCGCTTTGCCCGTCTCGGGCCCTCTTCCTTGCCATCCCGCCCGTCTCCCGCCATAAGACGCG
>CAIYXE010000073.1 GCA_903930095.1 uncultured Hyphomicrobiales bacterium | reverse complement strand
TGGCGCGCGCATTGCCAATGCGCTGGCGGGCCTCGGCGTCACCCCTGCGGAGCTCACCTGGAAGGCGGGCGTTGACGTTCTGTCCTTCGGGGCCACCAAGAACGGCGCGATGATGCTCGAGGCGGTCATCTTCTTCGACCTGCCGCTGGCGGAGGACTTTGCCTACCGCCGCATGCGGGGCGGGCAGCTGCTGTCGAAGGGCCGCTATCTGGGTGCACAGATGCTCGCCTATCTCGAGGATGGCCTGTGGCTCGACAACGCCAGGCGGGCCAACCGGCTGGCGCTCAGGCTGCGCGACGGGTTGCGGCAGGCAGCGGCAATCCGCATTCCCAATCCTGTCGAGGCCAACGAGGTCTTCGCCATTATGCCGCGCGGGCTGTATGACCGGCTGCTGGCGGCGGGCGCAAAGTTCTATGACTGGATGCCAGACAGCCTCGGGGATGCAATTGCCCCCGATGAGGTGTTCGCCCGCTTCGTGCTGTCATTTGCGACACCGGAAGAGGACGTGGACGCCTTCCTGAAGCTGGCCGCGAAGGGATGATCCATAAACTGCCCCCTCCCCCACAAGGAGGGAGGGGGGGAAACGTCGTAACCTCAGGCGGCCTTCTTCGCCTCGATGGTCTTGGGAGCCTGTACGCCATTCACAGGGATGGTGCGGGGCTTGAGGGCTTCCGGTACCTCGCGCTTCAGCGAAATGTGGAGCAGGCCGTTTTCCATGCCCGCGCCATGAACCAGCACGTGGTCGGCAAGCTGGAAGCGGCGCTCAAAGGCGCGTGATGCGATGCCCTGGTGCAGGAACTCGATCTTGCTTTCGGTCTTGTCAGCCTTCTTGCCGGAGACCGTCAGGGCATTGCCCTTCACCTCGATGGTGATGTCTTCTGGCGCGAAGCCGGCAACCGCCATGGTGATGCGGTATTCATCCTCGGCAAGGCGCTCGATGTTATAGGGCGGGTAGCTCGGCGCCTCGAAGGACGAGGCCTCATCCAGCATGCGGGCCAGACGGTCAAAGCCGACGGTCGAACGGTAGAGGGGGGTGAGGTCGAACATGGGTCACATTCTCCTTGAGCAATGTCACGTGTTGAGC
This sequence comes from uncultured Hyphomicrobiales bacterium, assembly GCA_903930095.1. Taxonomy (GTDB): domain Bacteria; phylum Pseudomonadota; class Alphaproteobacteria; order Rhizobiales; family Aestuariivirgaceae; genus Aestuariivirga. The sequence goes on along the minus strand of CAIYXE010000073.1, from coordinate 2,803 downwards.
CCGCCGCAATGGCCGGGCCCGTATTGTTTGTTTTTTGCGGACCCGGAAGTGGCGCCCGCCACAAAGAGGTAGGTGCGGCCCCGGCGTTTTCAAGCCCCCGGGCCCTTGCATGAATGCAAGATGAATGGCCGGTTCGGACTGGGTTCAAGCAGGCACTGCTAGTTTCCGCTCCAACGATGACCAGTGAGGTCGTCGGGAACGCCAGACACGGAGCACTCACATGATTGGCAAGTCCCTCATCGCCGCCGCCGCCGTTGCCGCCACCATGACCTTCGCCCTTCCCGCCCAGGACGCCAGGGCCGACATCGATGTCGACATCGGCATCGGCTTCGGCGGCTATGTGCCGGACGATTACGGCGTACCTTATGGCTATGACCACGGTTACGAGGACGGATACGGCTACGGATATGGCTATCCCGTCCACAGGCCTCACCGGATCAGCTGCGCCCAGGGCCGCCGGATCGTCGACAGGTCGGGCTTCACCCGCGTGAGGCCGGTCGACTGCGAACTGCCCGGCTATCGCTACACCGCGCACCGGAACGGCCACAGGTTCATGGTCCGCGTCAATGGCCGGGGCCACATCACGGGCGTCAGCAGGGTCTACTGAGGCCCCAAGCACACTGGCTGGCGGAAAGGGACCCTCCCCCCTTTCCGCCCCGCCGCAGAATTGCCGTGAAGCTGAACGAGAGAAAACCACTGCGGCAGCATTGCAAGCAGGCGAGCCTTGCTGTGTGATGGCAATGGAACTTCGGCAGGCTCGAAGCGTCTGCCGGGTGGATGCACAAAGAGGATCCAAGCATGTTCGTACGCGGAATTACCCTGTCACTCGCGGCGCTCTTCACCTTCGGGGTCATGGCTGAGGCCGCTCATGCCGACAATGACCGCAAGAAACAGCAGCGCATCATCATCGAGGACGACAATTATTACCCGGGTCCGCCCATCATCCGGCACATCCCGGGGCTTCGCATTTTCTTCGGCGACTATGCGCTGAGTGATGAAGAGTTCGACGAACTCTACGGCACGCCGGAGCGGGCCTACCGCGATGAGGAAGACGAGCCCGTGCCCGCAAAACCCAATCGCAAGGCCAGCGAGCGGGAAAAGCAGAAGCAGCAGAAAAACAAGGCCGCCGCAAAGCCCGCGAAAGCGGATGAGCCGAAGAAGGCCGCAGCCGCCCCCGGCCTGTCCTGCGAGAAAGCTACATCCGTGGTGACGGGCTATGGCTTCTCCAGCGTCCAGCCGTCGAGTTGCTCCGGCAAGGTCTATGCGTTCAACGCCACCCGCGACGGCAAGTCCTTCGCCATCAAGCTGGACTCGGCGAGCGGCGAACTGACGGAAGTCAAGAAGCTGCCCTGAACGCCGCTCTTGCCCGGAACCCGTGCAAGATCAAAAGCTTGAGCATGATCTTGGCGCGAGTTTTTCCGGCCAGGTGTTTCCACCTGGCCGGAACGCGCGCTAGTAAATCACTGCCCGCCGGAACGACCGCCGCGCAACACCTGCAAAGGACATCGGGGTCAGCGGCATGCCGATGATGTCGATGAAGACGGAAACGTCGGCGCCGCTCTCCGGCATCTCGCCCTGGATGATCTTCACGGTGTAGGACAGGTTTCCGTCCTTGAGCTCAGGTTTCTCCAGGGTCGCAACCACCTGCCGCATGGCGCCATTCTCGACGATCGAGATGTCGGCGTTGGGCGGGTCCTTCAGGAAACTGTCCTTGCCCTCGCTCCAGAACGGCACGAAACGGGCGGTGTTCATGTTGCCGGCCACGCGCTCGGGGCGGTCGGTGAACATCACCGTGACAGGACTGACACCCACGAGCGTCAGTGTGCTGGTGGCCTTGTCGAATGTCATGCCCTTCGAGGTCTGGACGAAGAGGAAGTCAGCCTCCTTGGCCGCTTCTGCGGCGGCAGCGGCAGCCTGAATTACGGGGGCGGCAACCAGTGCCGAGATCAGCAGTGAACGCCTGGGAAGTTTCATTGTCATGTTACGTGTCTCCAACGCGGTTTGAACGTCTAGTCTTTCTGTTTCATGGCTGCTTCCAGCCGTGCCCTGTCGGCCTCGCTGAGGACGGGGCGGTCGAGCTTCACGGTCAATTTGTTGAGCTTCGACGTCAGCGGGAAAGGCGGCTGGTAGTCAGCGTCGTTCACGCCGGTCAGCGTGTCGGAGCCGACGTCGAAGCTCTCGTCCCATTGCAGGATCATCGGCAGGGTCTTGGGCATCTTCTTCGTGTCGACCACCTGACCATCCACGCTCAGCGTGCCGGTGCCGGAGCCGCCTACGCCGGAGAAGTCGTTGAAGGCCAAGGTGCCGGCACCCAGCCCGTCATAAACAAAGTCGAAGGTGATCGTGTGCTTGCCGGGGGTGAGCACATCCTTGCCTTCCCACTTGATGCGCTCGAGGTCGACCATGTTCCACAGCCACACGGGCTTGCCGTTGAGGATGTAGAAGCCATAGCCCGCGAAGCGCCCGCCGGAGGTGAGGATCATGCCGTCGCCTCCCGTGGCCGGCACGTCGATCTCGGCCGTCACGGTATAGGAGGTGTTGATCAGCACCGGTGAATCGCCCTGCGGCAGGCCCACCATCGGGTGGGTGTAGACGAACTCGCTGCGCCCCGCCGTGAGGTTGGGCCTGGGCGCCACGATGCGCGCCGCCACCGAGGCATCGAGCGGCAGCACATTGTATTTCTGTGCCTCGGCGTAGAAGACCTTCTTCAGCTCCTCGACCTTTTCCGGGTTCTGCGCCGCCAGATCCTTGCTCTGCGCATAGTCTTCGTTGAGGTTGTAGAGTTCCCAGGTCACATTGTTGA
>CAIYXE010000072.1 GCA_903930095.1 uncultured Hyphomicrobiales bacterium | reverse complement strand
GACGGCCTGCGGATCATGATGGACGGGCAAGCCGAAGGCACGGGCCACCGCATCGGTCGTGATGTCGTCATGGGTGGGGCCGATCCCGCCCGTCGTGAAGAGATAGGTGTAACGGTGGCGGAGCGCGTTCACGGCATTCGCGATCTCCTCCTCCTGGTCGGACACGACGCGCGCCTCCTTGAGGTCAATACCGATTGCCGCAAGGTAATCGGCAATGAAGCCAAGATTCTTGTCCTTGGTGCGCCCGGAGAGGATTTCATCGCCGATCAGGAGGACGGCAGCGGTCGGTTGCGGATCTGTCATGTGTGGGGGTCCGGTTCAGACGGCTGTTGCCAGCCCCGGGGGCCGCCTGTCAATCGCGGGTTTTGGCCTTGCGGCACGGGGCCCCTGCCACTATTTGCGGCAGCGGGCAGGCCTCAAAGCCGTTGAGGCTTTGGCCCGATCCTGTAGAATTGAACGGAAATCCAGACACGGAGGCCGGCTGCGCCAGTTTCCGGACAAAGGCTCCCATGACCTACGCTGCCGCCGACGAGACTGACTCTCCACGATCAAGCCGCATCAAGCTGCATGGGCCCGAGGATTTCGAGGGCATGCGCAAGGCAGGCCGGCTGACCGCCGAGGCCCTGGACCTGCTGGTGCCGCTGGTGAAGCCGGGTGTGACGACGGACGAACTCGACCAGGTCATCGTGGACTTCGCGCGCAGCCATGGCGCGGTGCCAGCGCCCTACAACTACCGGGGCTACCCGAAGTCGATCTGCACCTCCATCAACCACGTGGTCTGCCACGGCATTCCCAATGAGAAGCCACTTCGAGAGGGCGACATCGTCAACATCGACGTCACGCTGATCGTTGACGGCTGGCACGGCGATTCGAGCCGCATGTACAATGTGGGCGAGGTGAACCGGAAGGCGGAGCGCCTCGTTGAGGTGACCTATGAATGCCTGATGCGCGGCATTGACACCGTGAAGCCGGGCGCTCACCTCGGCGACATCGGCTTCGCCATCCAGAGCCATGCCGAGGCCGAGCGCTGCTCGGTGGTGCGCGACTTTTGCGGCCACGGGCTGGGCCAGGTGTTCCATGACCAGCCCAACGTGCTGCATTACGGGCGCAAGGGCGAGGGCGTGGAGCTGAAGCCCGGCATGTTCTTCACCATCGAGCCGATGATCAACCTCGGGCGCCCGCATGTGAAGATCCTGGGCGACGGCTGGACCGCGGTGACGCGCGACCGTTCGCTTTCCGCACAGTTCGAGCATACGGTGGGCGTGACCGCGACGGGCGTGGAGATCTTCACCCTGTCGCCGAAGGGCCTGCACCACCCGCCCTACAAGGTGTGAACCGATGGCCGGTTTCGAGGATGCAGGCAACAAGCCGCTGCCGCACTTCCTCGGCCATCGCGAACGGCTGAAGGAGCGCTTCCGCGAATCAGGCCCGGATGCCCTGCCGGACTATGAGCTGCTCGAGATGGTGCTGTTCCGCGCCATCAAGCGGGGCGACACGAAGCCCCTTGCCAAGCAGCTTCTCGCCCGCTTCGGCACCTTCGCGGAGGTGCTGAGCGCGGAGCCTGAGCGCCTCATGGAGGTCAAGGGCGTGGGCGAGGCGGTGGCGACGGAAATCAAGATCGTGCATGCGGCCTCCATGCGCCTGCTCAAGGGCCAGGTGCTGAACCGGCCGGTGCTGAACACCTGGAACGCCATCCTCGACTATGTGCGCGCCGCCATGGCCTTCAGCGACAATGAACAGTTCCGCATTCTGTTTCTGGACAAGAAGAACCAGGTGATTGCCGATGAAGTGCAGCAGGAAGGAACGGTGGACCACACGCCGGTCTACCCGCGCGAGGTGGTGAAGCGCGCACTGGAGCTTGCGGCCTCGGCCATCGTGCTGGTGCACAACCACCCCTCGGGCGATCCGACACCGTCCATGGCGGATGTGGAGATGACGAAAAAGATCGTCGATGCGGGGCAAAGGCTGGGGTTGACTGTGCACGACCACGTGATCGTGGGCCGGAAGGGCCATTTCAGCTTCAGGTCGAACGGTTTGTTCTAG
>CAIYXE010000071.1 GCA_903930095.1 uncultured Hyphomicrobiales bacterium | reverse complement strand
CTTCGTATCGTCGATCACCTGGGCATAGATGTGCTTGCCGGAACGGAAGACCGACAGGCGCGGACGGGTGCCGTGCGTGCCGAGGCGGAAACGGGTGCGCGACTGGCGCTTTTTGAAGAGAGCGTTTGTCATCTTACTTCTTCTTGCCTTCCTTGCGGCGGACATATTCGCCTTCGTAGCGAACGCCCTTGCCCTTGTAGGGCTCCGGCGGGCGATAGCCGCGAATTTCAGCGGCGACCTGGCCGACCAGCTGCTTGTTGATGCCCGACACCGAAATCATGGTCGGCTTTTCGGTGACGATCGTGATGCCTTCCGGGATCGGATACGGCACGTCATGGCTGAAACCGAGCTGGAGGTTCAGCACCTTGCCCTGCACCGCCGCGCGGTAACCGACGCCCTGGATTTCCAGCTTCTGGGTGAAGCCGGTGGTCACGCCGTTCACCAGGTTGTTCACCAGCGTGCGCGACAGGCCCCACATCTGGGCGGCCTTCTCCATTTCCTTGCGGGGCGCAACGGTGATCCCGTCATCGCCCAGCGAGGCGGACACTTGCGGAACCAGCTTGACGCTGAGCTCGCCCTTCGGACCCTTGACCTTGACGGTCTGGCCTTCCACCGAGGCGGTAACGCCCTTGGGGAGTGCAACGGGTTTCTTGCCAATGCGTGACATGACGGCTCCTTAGAACACCTGACAGAGAACTTCGCCGCCGACATTCTTTTCGCGAGCGGTGGTGTCCGTCATCACGCCCTGGGGCGTGGAGAGGATGGACACGCCAAGGCCCTGACGATGCGGCTTGAGTTCGCTGACAGAGGAATAGACGCGGCGGCCCGGGGTGGAAACGCGCTTGAGTTCGCGGATCACCGGCTGACCTTCGTGATACTTGAGTTCGATTTCCAGTTCCTTGTGGCCCTTGGTTTCGACCTCGGCATAGCCGCGGATGTAACCTTCGGCCTGCAGCACGTCGAGAAGACGGATGCGCAGACGGGAATTCGGAGAATTGATCTTGCTCTTGCGCCGCAACTGGCCGTTGCGGATGCGCGTCAGAAGATCGCCAATCGGATCGATGATCATGTCTTCTCCTTACCAGCTCGCCTTGGTCATGCCAGGGATCTGGCCGAAATTTGAAAGCGAACGCAGCGCGATACGCGACATCTTCACCTTGCGGTAATAGCCCTTCGGACGGCCCGAAAGCTCGCAGCGGTGATGGATGCGAACCTTGGAAGAATTGCGCGGCAACTTGGCCAGCTTCAGACGCGCGGCAAAGCGCTCTTCGGCCGGAACCTTCATGTCGTCTGCAATCTTCTTCAGCTCGGCGCGCTTGGAGGCATACTGAGCCACCAGCTTTTCGCGCTTCTTGTTGCGGTTGATCTGACTTGTCTTCGCCATGGTCTAGCGCCTCAATTCGTGAACGGGAACTGGAAGCCTTCGAGCAGCGCGCGCGCTTCCTCGTCAGTCTTCGCGGTGGTGTTGAACACGATGTCCATGCCCCACACAGATTCCGTCTTGTCGTAGTCGATTTCCAGGAACACGACGTGTTCCTTCATGCCCATCGCATAGTTGCCGCGGCCGTCGAACGACTTGGGGTTGATACCCCGGAAGTCGCGAACGCGCGGCAGCGCCATGG
>CAIYXE010000070.1 GCA_903930095.1 uncultured Hyphomicrobiales bacterium | reverse complement strand
TGGCAGCCCAGGCCGCCTTCCGGTCTTTCTCCTGACGTCCGTCGAGCCAAAGGTGTCTGACGCCTGGACAGAAGCTGTGTGCGCCGTCCTTGAACGCCTTCTCGATGTATTCGTTTGCGAACCACCCGCATTGAAGGATCACCAGCCTCTTTCCGCTCTCGCGGGCCACTGCCTCGAGAGCGGTGTACATCGGGACGGGATGGGCCTTCGCATGAAAGCTGAGCCGCCCCAGAAAGAGGAAGACGACCTCGTCATCCGAAATGCCAAGATCGCTTCGGGACTTGCGGCGCGCATCTTCGGTACAAGCAAGATCGCCAGAGTGAACGCCAAGCGGAATGACCGGCATCTCCGGCCGCTGAAGCCTTTGGGACGTGCCGAACTTCCACTTCGCGTAGTCGTCCTGAACCCCGAATATCCGGTCGATGACGGACTGCACCGCCCGCGAGGTACAGATCAGCCCATCCCAGGGCATGATGGGCGCCATCGGAATTGCCGCCAGCATCCGCATGGCGTTGACCGAGGACAGTGTGTGGGTGACGCCCGTGATGCTGTAGGCCGCGGTTCCGGCCCTCACTCTCAGGTTCGCCTGCTCGGCGATGGAGGGATCCGGCAGGTGCATCGCACCGATCGCCGAGAAGGCGCGCAGATCGTCCGAGCCCGTCCACGCAGTCCGGCGCGCCGGATAGATCTGCCGGACAACCGACTGGAAAACACGTCCAGCCTCAGGGTTCGGCCCGAACCCGACCAGCACCCTGTCGCCTGGTTCATTGACGGCAGCCCGAAGAAACCCCTCGCCAGCGGACTGGCGGCCCATGATGCGCGTATCCGACAGCTGAAAAGCCTCGGGTTCGAACCGCAAGGCTGGAAGAGCCGGCGGGCTTGCTGAAGGCTGGTTTTCAGCCATAGCAGGTGCTCGAAGAGCGGGCATGACAGGGCAATCTTATTGAGAGTTGCATCAGATAACCAGAAAATCAGCGTTCGTCAAAGAGAGCCCGGTACTCAATACTGCAAACTGTACAGATGCCTGACCTCCTGTACCATCCGCATCGTAGAGGAGACGGCCAGTAGCGGAATCATAGAGAATTCTGTCGTCGGCATCGAGCGCCGCGCTACCAGTCTGGAAGGCACTGGCCGCCAGGGTGCCCGTGGTACTGAGTGCTGCGAATATCCCGGTGTTTTCCAATTGGATTGTGTCATCCACCACCGAGAAGTCGAGGATACTGTCGACGTTCGAAACCCCAAGCGCACTGTTGAAGACAAAACTGTCAGCCCCCGCACCACCTGCCAGAGTGTCGTTCCCCGTGCCGCCATTGATCGTGTCGTTGCCCGCGCCGCCCTCGATCCGGTTGGCCGCCGTGCTGCCCGTCAGCGTGTCGTTGAAGGCCGAGCCTGTCAGGTTCTCGACCGTCGCCAGCGTGTCCGTGCCCGCGCCACCGGTGTTCTGCGCCGTGGTCAGGCCGAGGTTGACCGTCACGGCTGCCGCAGCCGAGGCATAGGAGGCCGTGTCGTTGCCGTTGCCGCCCGTCAGCGTGTCGTTGCCCGCTCCACCCTCCAGCGTGTCATCGCCGTCGTTGCCCGTCAGGCTGTTGTTGCCCGCGTTGCCCGTCAGCACATTCGCCAGCGCATTGCCTGTCGCGTTGATGGCCGCCGTCCCTGTCAGCGTCAGGTTCTCGATCCCCGCGGCCGTCGCCGCCGTCAGCGCGTAGGTCACCGACGACAGAACCGTATCCGTTCCGCTGCCCGCAACGCTCTCGTCGGCGATATCGCCCGCCGCATCGACGATGTAGGTGTCGTTGCCAGCACCGCCCCTCAGCGTGTCGTTGCCTGCGCCACCGTCCAGTGTGTCGTTGCCCGAGCCACCCGTCAGGGTGTTGACGCCCGCGTTGCCGGTGATCGACACGTCCGTCGTCAGCACCGCCGCATTGACGCTGATCGCCACAGTGCCGGTCGTCGTCGCAGCAGCTCCCGTACCCGTGCCGATGACGATCCGCTCGATCCCCGTCACCCCGGACAGCAGCGTCAGCGTGCTGGCCGTCGCCGCCGTCAGGCGGAGCTCGTCATTGCCCTC
>CAIYXE010000069.1 GCA_903930095.1 uncultured Hyphomicrobiales bacterium | reverse complement strand
GAGGTTCATGTTCAAGCTGGAGCCGAGGCGTTATGCCATGACGGCGGCCTATGCGATCGGCGCCATTGCCATGGTATGGTTCATCGAGAGAATGGCGCCGCTCGTCTAGCGCGCGTTCCGGCCAGGTGGAAACACCTGGTCGAAGAGAACTCGCTCAAGATCAAAGGCTTGAGCATGAACTTATCGCAAAAGTGGTTTCCACTTTTGCGGATCACGCTCTCGCAAGATGGCCTTCAGCCCGCGCCTGCTTCCTTGCCAACCAGGGCGAGGCAGTTGCCGCATAGCTGGGCGGCTCTCTCCGGCGTTGCGGCCTCTGCATAACAGCGCAGTTCTGGCGCGTTGCCTGAAAGTCTCAGATGCAGAATGTCTCCTGAGCCGAGCGTGGCACGCACGCCATCGGTCGTATCAAGCGCAACTACGCTCTGGCGGTCCGTCCCGGCGAGACGCGAGAAGCCTGACGGATCCCTGGCCAGCTTCACCAGCAACGCACCGCAGGCCGGGATGTTCACGTTCTGCAGGCGGTCGCTGAAGGTGTGGCGCTGGGGAAGCCCGGCGACGAGTTCCGATACGCGGCCGCGCGCGCTTTGGGCCGCCGATAGCAAGAGGATCATTGGAAGCAGCGCGTCACGCGTCTTCAGTGCTGCAATGTGGCGGCCGTTCCACGTGATGTCGGATCCCAGAAGGAAGCCGCCATTGGCCTCATAGCCGGCCACGGGCCCCTTGCCTGCCTGCTCCATCGCGGCGATCACATGCGGAGAGCCGATCCTGGTGCGGATCGTCTGCGCGAATGCTCCGCAGGCTTCGAGTGCGGTATTGCTGCTCACCGGTGTCACCACGGTTTGCGCGCCGATTTCCCGGGCGCAGAGAATGCCCACCACGTCGCCCCGCAGCCATTCGCCATTCTCATCGGCGATCAGCGGCCTGTCCGCGTCGCCATCCGTTGTGAGAATGGCGTCAAAGCCGTGCTGTCTGGCCCAGGCCCGGCCCTGGTGACGGTCCTCTTCGCTCACCGCCTCCGTATCGATGGGAACGAACGCATCGCTGCGGCCCAGCCCGACGGTCTTCGCACCCAGCGCCTGCAGGATCGTGTGAAGCAGGTCGCGCGCGGCGGAGGAGTGCTCATAGATGCCGAGCTTCATGCCTTGGAGACTGCCGCCGCCGAAGGCGTCGGCGTAGCGCCGCACATAGCATTCCAGAACCGTTGGGTCGGCTGCGGGCAGGGTCGCGGCGGGCGCAGGCGCGAGTTGCACCGGCGTTGCCAGCATCCGCTGTTCGTCTTCCTTGCTGATCTCGCCGTGCGGCAGGTAGAACTTGATGCCATTCCTGTCGAAGGGAATGTGGCTCCCCGTCACCATGATGGCAGGGGTCAGGCGCTCTTGCGCTGCGAAGGCGAGGCCGGGTGTTGGCAGCACTCCGCCGTAGACGGGCTCGAACCCCTGGCACAGCGCTTCCTGCCAGCAGGCGCGCGCAATCTCCGGGCTGCTCGGGCGTAGGTCATGGCCGATCAGCACGGGCCCGCCCTTCGTTCCGCTCAACGCGAGAAAGGCTTGCACATAGGCCCGGCAGATGTCTGGCGAGAGATCGCGCACCAGCCCCCGCACGCCGCTGGTGCCGAAGCGCACACCGGAGCGTTCCGAAAGGGCCGCGAGCGTTTCCTGGTCCGGTGCTGCCTTAATCTCTCGCATAGGCATCGTCATAGCGGATGATGTCGTCCTCGCCGAGATAGCTGCCTGTCTGCACCTCGATCATGATCATCGGTGTTTCCCCGGGGTTCTCCATCCGGTGGATCGCGCCTTGCCTGATGTAGGTCGACTCGTTCTCCGCCAGCAGGCGGACCTCGCCATCCACGGTCACGCGTGCCGTGCCCTGCACGACGACCCAATGCTCCGAACGGTGCAGATGTGACTGGAGCGACAGCGCCGCGCCCGGTTTCACCACAATGCGCTTCACCTGGAAGCGCGGCCCGATGGCAAGGCTCTCAAACCAGCCCCAGGGCCGGTGATCGCGGCTGAACTCCGTTGCCTGCTTGACCTTGCGTGCCTTCAGAAGATCGACCGCTTCCTTCACGCGCTGTGCTTCGCTCTTGCGTGCCACCAGCACCGCGTCCGGTGTTGCCACTGCCACGATGCCGTCAAGACCGATGGCGACGAGTTCGAGCCCGTCCACCTCCGAGCGCAACAACGATTGGCGGCAATCGAGGGCGAGCACCTTGCCGGACATGACGTTGCCAAGTGGATCAGGGCCGCTCTCCTGCCAGACGGCATCCCAGCTTCCGAGATCTGACCAGGCGCCGCCATAAGGCATCACCACCAGGTTGGAGGCCTTCTCCATGATCGCATAGTCGATGGAGATGTTTGGCAGTTTCATCCAGGAAGACACTGCCATTCTGGTGAAGCCGAGGTCTTTGGATGATTGCCGCAGGGCCTCGCCTGCAGGTCCTGCCATGTCCGGCGCATGCCGCTCGAAGGCCGCGATGATGGCCGCGGCGGAGAACAGGAATATGCCCGCGTTCCACAGGAAGTTGCCCGCGGCCAGCATGGCTTCCGCTTCGGCGGGGCCGGGCTTCTCGATGAAGCGCGACAATGGTTGGGGCAAGGCGGCGGCCGGTGATGAGCCGGCAGCAAGTTCGAGATAGCCATAGCCGGTCTCGGCCCTGCTGGGCGTGATACCGAAGGTCACCAACTGACCCGCTCTTGCAGCAGGAAGAACCGCCTCGACGGCGCGGAGAAAATCCGTCTGATCCGGGATCACGTGATCCGAAGGGGCCACGAGCATCAGCGCATCAGGGTCGCGTTCGTGGAGCCAGAGCGCAGCACAAAGAATGGCAGGCGCGGTGTTGCGCGGGTCCGGCTCGATCAGCGTGGCCGCTGCTGCCAACCCGATGGCTTCGAGCTGTTCCCTCACGATGAAGCGGAACTGGTCGGATGTTACCACCAGCGGTGGCGCCAGCCCCGGACCGGACAGACGCCGGGCTGAGGCCTGGAACAGGCTCTCCTCGCTGAGGAGCTGCGCGAACTGCTTGGGAAAGCTCTGCCGCGAAAGGGGCCAGAGCCGCGTTCCACTGCCTCCGCAAAGCAGAACAGGATAGATCAACTTCAACCCCCGTCTTTTCGGTTCCAGGCAGGCAAGGGGAAATTGCACGAAACGAAGGTGTCCGCAAGCTGGGCCGGGGCCAGAGCATGATCCGTAAGAGTGGAAACCACCTTTGCGATAAGACCATGCTCAAGCTATTGATCTTGCTCTCGTGATCGGATTAGGGCTTGAGGATCCCGCGGTCAGAAGTCCCAAAGAAGCGCGGCACAGGGGAGAAACCATGACCAACAGGACGCCGTTTCGCCACCTTACGGCTTTGGCCTTCACGGGGATGATTGCTTTTGCCGCCGCCAAGCAGCAGGCCCGGCCCTGTCTTGCGGAGGCATGAGCATGTCGGCAGG
>CAIYXE010000068.1 GCA_903930095.1 uncultured Hyphomicrobiales bacterium | reverse complement strand
TAGTTGTCCACGCCAAACATCCCCGGCCGCCCCCAAAAGGGGCCAGCCTAACCAATGGCCGGGTTTTACACCGCCCTCATCGGCACTCCGCCGACGATCCACTGGCCTGGTTTGTCACCGCCGTGCACAGTTTTTGGAGGCGCCCAGATGTCGCGCAAGTCGGTGCGCAAGGCGATCCGGGCGGCGGAGGGGGCGTTTGATTACAGTCGGACGGTGCAGCCGCTGCCGCGGATCGGGCCGTTCCAGGAGCGCCTCGACACGCTGCCGACGGAGAACGAAGTCCGGGCCCGGCGCGATCGTCTGCGGATGACGCGGATCCACGATCTGCTCCAGCGCGAGGGGTTTGAAGGATCCTATGATGCTGTGCGCCACTATGCGACGCGTTGGACGGCGGCGCGGCGCAAGGATGCCGGCGACGGTGCCCCGGCGTTCATCCCGCTGCTGTTCCAGCCCGGCGAGGCGTATCAGTTCGACTGGAGCCACGAAGATGTTGAGATTGCTGGCGCGTCCGTTCGGGTGAAGGCTGCCCATATGCCGCCTGCTTTATCGCGTAGGCAATCTGCTCCTCGGTATATCGACTCTTCTTCACGGCATGCCCCTTCAGCATCAAGGGTCACATTACCGGAAAACTCGCATTCAAACCGGAGGAAGAAATCGGGAGGACGTCAGGATGCAATTTGACACCATGACATGAGAGGATTACTCACTATGCGATATGCAATAGAGTAGTTCTTAACCGGCCTCGGCTATGTTCGCACCGAGCATGCCCGCGAGCCGATTTTCGTGCTGCTGTTTTGGTAACAGGGTTAAATCGAAATGTTTATAGAGGGTTTGGGCGGCGTGCCGGCTGCCAATGGCGCTCTGTGGATCGAAGCATCCGCGCGCAATGCCAAGGGTAAGGTCGCAGGGTTGGATGAGCGGCCGGCGAGTGAGTAAAGCCCATGTCAGCGCCGGCAGGTCTCCGACCTTAGCTTGGTTTGGGGGTCGATTCGACCGCGCTGGAAGGAAAAATTATCGCATGACGTCGCTCGCTCGTCTGCGTGCTGTCTTACTGGCGCTGGCTTCGTTGGCGCCCGTCACGGTTGCCGTGGCCCAGATGCCTACGTCAGGCGCGGGCGCTGCGCCCACGCAGGGCCCACCAACGCCCAAAGCCGCTCCGGCGGCCTCGGGTCCGGCAGCGCCCGAAGACGTCGGGCCGCCGCCGCCCGGCATTCCGGAGCCACTGCATCGTGTCGCCACTGCCACGGCATGGACACATCCTTCTGTTCGTGCGGCCGAGGGGCAGATCCGTGCAGCCGGTTACGATGTCCGTGGCGCCAGATGGTTGCGTTTTCCCAATCTGACCGTCGAAGCGCTGGCTATCACGCGCGGCAGTCCGAATTCGGCTCAAGGCGGAACCGTTCTGAATGCTGTCATTGAACAGCCGATCTGGACCGGTGGCCGCATCGGCGCCGCGATCGATCGGGCAAGCGCCCAGCTCATGGTACAGCGCCACGGCCTTGACGAG
>CAIYXE010000067.1 GCA_903930095.1 uncultured Hyphomicrobiales bacterium | reverse complement strand
TGGACGGCAAGCTGGTGCTGCGCCGCGGCTTCTCGATCGAGCGCGGCGCCAGGGTGCTGATGGTGGAGGATATCGTGACCACGGGTCTTTCCTCACGCGAGTGCATCGCCGGCATCAATGCGGAAGGCGGTGTGACGGTGGGGGCCGCCTGCCTGATCGACCGGTCCGGGGGCAAGGCGGAGGTTGGCGTTCCTCTGGCGGCCCTGGCGCGGCTCGACATTCCCACCTATGAGGCCGGCCGCCTGCCGCCGGAGCTTGCCGCCCTGCCCGCCGTGAAGCCCGGCAGCCGGGGGCTGAAGTGATCATCGGGATCGGCAACGATGTGATCGATATCCGCCGCATCGAGGCAACGCTCGACAACCACGGGGAGCGCTTCATCCGGCGCATCTTCACGGAGGTTGAGATCGCCAAGTCGGAGCGGCGCGCCCAGCGGGCGGCCTCCTATGCCAAGCGCTTCGCTGCCAAGGAGGCCTGCTCCAAGGCGCTGGGCACCGGCTTCCGGGCGGGGGTGTTCTGGAAGGACATGGGCGTCGTCAACGAACCATCCGGCAAGCCCACCATGCAGCTGACCGGCGGTGCCCGGGCGAGGCTGGACAGTCTGACGCCCGAGGGCCATGCCATCCGCATCCACCTGACGATCACCGATGATTTCCCCTACGCTCACGCCTTCGTGATGATCGAGGCGGTGGCGAGCTGAAGGAAAGGCTGGCGTTTCGGCGCGGGCAGGCCAACATGTGTGCCCAAAAGGCAACAGTAAAACCGCTTGACGGCGGTTGCGTTGCATCGGTGGAAAGCAGGGTCTATACGGCGGGTTGAAAGCCCAGGTAATGCCCCCGCAGAGCGGAAGACCCGGCGGAAAATGCACAAGAAAGACCACAGGATGGCAGCGGCACAGGAAACGCGGAGGAAGTCGGAAGACGGAATCTGGGAGACCATCAAGGTTATCATCCAGGCTCTGCTGATTGCCTTCGTGGTCAGGACGTTCTTTTACCAGCCCTTCAACATACCCTCGGCCTCGATGTATCCGACGCTGAAGGTGGGCGACTATCTGTTCGTCTCGAAGCTCTCCTATGGCTATGGAAGGTATTCGTTCAATTTCTCGCTGGGCATGTTCGGCAACGAGATCATCACCTGTTGCCCGTTCGATTTTCCCGGGCGTGTGGTGCTGGCCGATGAGCCCAAGCGCGGCGACGTGGCGGTGTTCAAGCTGCCCTCCGACACCAACATCGACTACATCAAGCGGGTGATCGGGCTGCCCGGCGACCGCGTGATGATGCAGGACGGGGTGCTCTTCATCAACGGCGAGGCGGTGAAGAAGGAGCGGGTGGAGGACTATGCCGACGCGTCCGAACCCGGCCTCAGGTCCGGCGTTGCGCAGTTCATGGAGACGCTGCCCAACGGCGTGAGCTACCGGGTGCTCGACACCGACACGGTGGGCGATGCCGACAATACCGAGGAATATGTCGTCCCCGCGGGCCAATACTTCATGATGGGCGACAACCGCGACAACTCGCAGGATTCGCGCTATCCG
>CAIYXE010000066.1 GCA_903930095.1 uncultured Hyphomicrobiales bacterium | reverse complement strand
GGAATGGCCTGGCTGCCGTCGCGGCCCACCGTCACCGTGATGTCCTTGCGGGTGGCGCCCTTGAGGAACACATGCGTGGCGTTGCCCTCGAAGGCGCTGGACAGGGTCTCGGCGGCGATCGTTGCATCGGGCGCGCCTTGACCCAGGCGGAAGGATTCGGGCCTGACGAAGAGGATGGCCTTGTCGCCGGGCTTCAGGCCGCGGGCGTTGTGGCCGCGCAGCGGCCCGTGCGCCGTCTCGATCACCGCGAATTCGGCATCGGCCGTGGCGACACGTCCGGCGAAGGGATTGTTCTCGCCCACGAAGGAGGCGACGAAGGCGGTGTCGGGATGGTCATAGACGCTCTTGCCGTCGGAGACCTGCTGGATGACGCCGTCGGACATCACGGCGATGCGGTCTGACATGGTCAGCGCCTCGCCCTGGTCATGGGTGATGTAGATGAAGGTGATGCCCACCTGCTGCTGGATGGCGCGCAGCTCATTCCTCATGTGCTGGCGGAGCTTGAGGTCGAGGGCCGAGAGCGGCTCGTCGAGGAGCAGCACCTTGGGCTGGACGGCCAGTGCCCGGGCAATCGCCACGCGCTGCTTCTGGCCGCCGGAGAGCTCGCTCACCAGCTTGTTGCCCTGGTCAGGCAACGCGATGAGGTCGAGCAATTCGCCCGCACGCTTCATGCGCTCCGCCTTCGACGCGCCGCGCACGCGCAGGCCGTAGGTGATGTTGTCAGCCACCGTCATCAGCGGGAAGAGGGCGAGGTTCTGGAAGATCAGCGCCGTCGGGCGCTTGTTGGGGCCGATGCCGGCCATGTCCTGGCCCCCAATCCTGACCTTTCCGGCGGAGGGGTCGAGGAAGCCCGAGACCGTGCGCAGGATGGTGGTCTTGCCGCAGCCCGATGGCCCCAGGAAGGAGAAGAACTCGCCGCCCTTGATGTCGAGTGTCGCATCGTCCACAGCCGTGAAATGACCGAAACGGACGGTGACGTGATCGAGTTCTACGCCGGCGCTCATGCGCTCCCTACCCCTTGAAACAATGCCGGCCGTCATGCCGCGGCTCTTGCCGGACTTTCTATCGAAGTGCGGGTGAGTTCAAGTAGAACCAGCCCTTAGCATGAAAAAGAACCAGCCCCGTAACGGGGCTGGTTCCACAGTGTGCAGGACAGAAGGCCGGATCAGGCGGCCTTGAACTTGTCGGTGTACTGGCTGCGGATTTCCGCATACCAGGTGGGCTCCGCCGGCCAGGGCCAGAGGTTCGCCAGCGCGTCGCCGGGGAAGGCTTCCTGGAAGTTCTTCTTGGCGATGTCGGACAGCAGCGCATCCGCGCCGGTGACGACGGGGTTGTAGCCCGAACCTTCGGCAACCGCGGCGGAGGCTTCCGGCGTCTGCAAGAACTCGAGGAAGGCATAGACCTGGTCGGTGTTCTTGGCCGCCTTCATCAGCGACAGTCCGTCCACCCATGCGATGGCGCCTTCCTTCGGCGCCTGGTAGTTGACGGGCTTGCCTTCCTTCTTGAGCGACAGGGCGGGGCCGTCCCAGGTCTGGCCGATCCACACGTCGTTCTCCATCAGGCCCGACTTGGTGTTGTCGGCTGAATCCCAGAACTGCTTGACCCATGCCTTGTGCTCGATGGCGAAGGCCAGGATCGGATCCCACAGCTTCTTGAAGCTCTCTTCATCCTTGTAGCCGTCAAGCATGCGGTTGGAAGGCAGCTTGCCGCTTGCGTCCATCCACAGGCCGATGCCGAGCAGGAAGGAGTGGCCGCGGCCCTGCGTGTGGCCCTTGACGTCCTCGGCCCAGAGCGAGCCGTAGCTGAGGTCCTTGGGATCGCCCTTCCACAGGTCGGTGCGGTAGGAAATGGCTTCCGAACCCCAGCAATGCGGGATGTAGTAGAGGCCATCTTCCCAGGTCCAAAGCTCGCCCGCGGCCTTGGTCATGGAGGGGATGATGTTGGAGTGGTTCTTCACCCGGTTCATGTCGAAGGGAGCGAGAACCTGAAGGTCCTTGTACTGCGGCGCGCGGTTCTGCGTCGGCTGGCAGAGATCGAAGCCTTCGCCGCCGGTGGCCTGCAGCTTGTTGATCTGCTCTTCGTTCTGGGAGAAGGGCGTCTGGTTCACCTTGATGCCGGTGGCCTTCTCGAAGTTCGGGATCACCGGATCCGGGAATTCGTCCGACCACATGAGCAGGTTGAGCTCGCCCGAAGACGACAGCGCGTTCTTCACGAAGAGCGGGCTAGCAAGGCCAACGGCGCCCAGCGCCGCGGCCGACTTCAGGATTGAACGGCGCGACAGCGCCGCGGCGCGGATGGTTTCCTGCGCAGACGTAAGTTTCTTCATATAGAGTAATCCTCCTAGTTGGCACCGGGCGTGACTGCCAGGCGCGAATCCCTGTTCCGGTCCGGACGGTTTCCGGCTTCTTGGTTCATTTCAACCTAATATGACGGGCATGTAACAGTGTGGCAATGGGGTTCTCGGAACTGGCCCCAAATGGCGCGCTGGCCTGGATTGCTCTCATCCTTCCCGGCAATTTTTGAGGTGAAAATGCTCGCGGAGATTGATCACACCGCGACCCTGTTCCGCCCGGCGGCCTTCGCCTCATAGAGTTTCGCGTCCGCCCTGGCGATGAGGCCGCTCGTTCCCTCACCCGGTTGCAGCACCGCCACCCCGAAGGACGACGTTACCCGCAGCATGGTGTTGGGCGCGCCCGGTTTCTGCCAGAACTGGGCGTTGAGCTGCGCCCTGATCTGGCCCGCGATGGTTGAGGCGTTGTCCACCGTCGTCTGCGGCATGATGATGGCGAATTCCTCGCCGCCATAGCGCGCCACCGTGTCACGCCCCTTGACGTTGCTGGACAAGACCTTGGCGAACCATTTCAGCACCTCGTCCCCCGTCGGGTGGCCGTAGCGGTCGTTGATCGACTTGAAGTGGTCGATGTCGGCGATGATCAGGCACAGCGGGTCGCCGGAGTTGCGCGCCGCCGCCACCTGCGAGGCCAGCATGATGTCGAAGCTCCGCCGGTTCCTGAGGCCGGTCAGCGGGTCGCTCAGGCCCTGTTCCTCGGCATCCGCGAGATTGGACTTCAGCCGCTCGATCTGGCGCTGCGAGGTCTCGAGGCTGGTTTGCAGGCTGGCGGTGCGGCTGCGCATCTTGTCGTTTTCCACCATCAGGTAGGAGATGATGGTCCTGACCTGCCCGGCCTTCAGGCTCTCATGCAGCTCGACATTGGCGCGGTCGAGCACGCTGGCGAAGTTCGCATTGTCCTCGGCATGGCCCTTGAGCAGCCCCAGCACCCGGGCGATCTCGCCAAGGATCGGCTCCTCGGTCCGCGGCGAACCGTCCGGGGCGAGCCTCGCCGTCTGGCCGGTTTCGGCCGCAGCCGGGGGCGCGGGGCGGTTCACTGCGTCCCACACGGTGTTGAGGAGGATGACGGTGATGAGCAGCGTCACCGCGCCCAGTTCCAGCGCCCGCTCATAGGGCAGCTTGCCCGGCGCCAGGATCAGATAGATGGCGCCGATCCCGGCAAGGCCTGAGACTGCCGCGAGAACGATGCGCAGGGTCAATGGCATTGAGGCGTCTCGTCTGGGTAACGCTTGCGCACGCTAGGGCCTGCGGCTTGCGGCAAACTTGCATGGCAAGCCTGCTGAAACTTCCGCGTGACGCTGGGCGGCAGCGCCGCTAGCCTCCGCCCATCCGCGCCAAGGGAGGCTATTTTGCGCAAGAAGTCGAAAACCATCATCACCTGTGCCATCACCGGGTCGATCCACACGCCGTCAATGTCGCCCTATCTTCCGGTCACGCCGGACGAGATCGCCACCCAGGCCATCGATGCCGCGGCCGCCGGCGCCTCGATCCTCCATCTCCATGCGCGTGACCCGGAGAACGGCAAGCCATCGCCGTCGCCTACAACCTACAATGCATTTCTTCCGCGTATAAAGCAGTCCTGTGACGCGATCGTTAACATCACCACCGGCGGCGGCCAGGGCATGAGCATCGACGAGCGCATCGCGGCAGCCGAAGCCTTCTCGCCCGAGATGACGTCGCTCAACATGGGCACCATGAATTTCGGCATGTTCCCGATGCTCAACCGTTACCAGGACTTCAAACACCCCTGGGAACGCGCCCATCTCGAAAACTCGAAGGACTTCATCTTCCGCAACACCTTCGGCGACATCGAGAAGATCCTGGAGCGGCTCGGCAAGGGCCACGGCGTGCGCTTCGAATTCGAGTGCTATGACATCGGCCACCTCTATACGCTCGCCCACTTCCTCGACCGCAAGCTGGTGACGCCGCCGCTCTTCGTGCAGACCATCTTCGGCATATTGGGCGGCATCGGCCCCGACCCGCAGAACGTGCTGATGATGCGCGAGACGGCGGAGCGCCTGTTCGGCGACCAGTACCACTGGTCGGTGCTGGCGGCTGGCCGCTTCCAGCTGCCCTTCACAACCATGGCCGCCACCATGGGCGCCAATGTGCGTGTCGGGCTGGAGGACAATCTGTTCCTCGGCAAGGGTCAGTTGGCGCCATCAAACGCCGCCCTCGTCGCCAAGATCCGCCACATCCTGGAGGAACTCTCCATCGACATCGCCACATCTGACGAGGCCCGCGTGATGCTGGATACCAAGGGCGGGGCGAATGTGAAGTTCTAGAACCGCTGTCGTCCCCGGCGGGCAGATGAACGCGAGGCCGGTTGTTTCTATCCCTCTCCCCCTCCGGGGAATAGGGCAGGGTGAGGGGGTGACTGCCGCGCTTTCCGGCCCTTCCCATGTCGCGCAGGCGGCGCGGATGGTCATTCAACCTCGAGGCATTCACCTGCGGACAGACCCCCTCACCCTTCCCTCTCCCCCGGTGGGGGAGAGGAATGCGAGAGCCGGTTGCTTACCTCTCCTCCGGTGGGAGGATGAACGCGAGGCCGGTCGTTTCTATCCCTCTCCCCCTCCGGGGGAGAGCGACTGTCTTGAGTGTCAAGTTGCATTTGCGAACTGAGCACGCGTTTCGCGTGCTTTTGCATTGAGGCGGACGAGGAGTTTGTGTGCGACGGC
>CAIYXE010000065.1 GCA_903930095.1 uncultured Hyphomicrobiales bacterium | reverse complement strand
CGTCGTCGATGTGATGATGCCACTGATGCGCGACTGGGATTTCGACGCGATCATCACCCACAACCGGTACACGCTGGTGAACCGCAATGCTGAGGAGATGATGGACCTGGCCGTGGCGCGCGGCATGGCGGTGCTCAATGCGGCACCCTATGCCGCCGGCGTGCTGGCCAAGGGCACCGCCAACCACGCCCGCTACGTCTACCAAGTGGCAACGCCAGAAGTGCTGGCGCCTGTCACCCGTGTGGAGGAAGTCTGCGCGCGTCACGGCATTCCCCCCGGGGCGGCAGCCCTGCAGTTCTCGATGCATGACCCGCGCGTGGCCTCCACCGTCGTCGGCATCAGCAAGCCGGAGCGCATTGCGCAGACCATCGCCTGGGCGGAATACCCCATTCCGCAGGCGGCCTGGAACGAAATCCTCGCGCTGCCTTTCGAAGCCGGTGACCCGGAGGCGACACGCGTCTGGTCGCCGGGCTAAGCATGATACGCGCCCGATGTGCAATCTCTACAGCCTCACCAAGGGCCAGGCCGCCATCCGCGAGATGACGCGGGCCATGGTGGACCACACGGGCAACCTGCCGCCATTTCCCGGCATCTTTCCGGATTATCCCGCACCCATCGTACGCAATGGCGCGGAGGGGCGCGAGCTGGTCCTTGCGCGCTGGGGCATGCCATCTCCCGTCTTCGCGCTGAAGGGCCGGAAAACGGACCCGGGCGTCACCAATGTGCGCAACGTCTCCTCACCACATTGGCGGCGCTGGCTGGGGGAGGAGTCACGCTGCGTGGTTCCCTTCACCAGCTTCTCAGAATACGAGACGCTGGCGGATGGCGAGAAACGCCCCGTCTGGTTCGCGCTTGATGAAGAGAGGCCTCTCGCCTTCTTCGCCGGTATCTGGACGCGCTGGACATCGGTGCGCAAGGTGAAGGAGGGCGAGACAACAAATGACCTCTTCGCGTTTCTGACCTGCGAGGCCAATGCAGAGGTGGGCGCCATTCATCCCAAGGCCATGCCGGTGATCCTCACGCAAGCCGAAGAGATCGAGACATGGCTGACGGCGCCAACAAAAGAGGCACTGCAACTGCAGCGCCCCCTGCCCGGCGGCGCGTTGAAGATCGTGGCGCGTGGAGAGCGGCAGGACGGTTGAGCGGGCCCGGACATATCGCGCGATTGATTGTGTTCGCCTTCTCCTCCACATTCTGTTTGACCGGAGGATTGTCATGAACGTGAATGGACGGCACTACCGCACCATCTGGCTCAATGCGGATGGATGGGCGGTGGACATCATCGACCAGACGAAATTTCCCCATGTCTTCGAAACGGTGACGCTGCGGACGCCGGACGAGGCGGCGATCGCCATCAAGGACATGCTGGTGCGCGGTGCGCCGCTGATTGGCGTGACGGCCGCCTATGGCATGGCGCTCGCCATGCGGCAGGATCCTTCAGATACAGCACTCAATGGCGCCTATGACCTGCTCGTCAGGACCAGGCCCACGGCCATCAACCTGAAATGGGCGCTGGACGAGATGATGCGCGTGCTGCAGCCCCTGCCGGCCAACGGGCGCAAGGATGCGGCCTATGCGCGCGCGGCAGAAATCGCGGATGAGGATGTGGCCATCAACCAGGCCATCGGGCGGAACGGCTTCGACATCATCAAGGCCATTGCCGCAGGCAAGAAGCCGGGCGAGACCATCAACATCCTCACCCATTGCAACGCAGGCTGGCTCGCCACAGTGGACTGGGGCACGGCAACGGCCCCCATCTACACCGCGCATGATGCGGGACTTCCCATCCATGTCTGGGTGGACGAGACACGGCCAAGAAACCAGGGCGCCTCCCTCACCGCTTGGGAACTGTTGCACCACGGCGTGCCGCACACGGTGATCCCCGACAACACGGGCGGGCACCTGATGCAGCATGGCATGGTGGACATGGCCATCGTCGGGACCGACCGCACCACGGCGCAAGGCGACGTGTGCAACAAGATCGGCACCTATTTGAAGGCGCTGGCGGCGCATGACAATGGCGTGCCGTTCTACGTCGCACTTCCATCTCCCACCATCGACTTCAAGGTCGTGGATGGCGTGAAGGAAATCCCCATCGAGCAGCGCGGCGGCCACGAGGTCTCCCACATGACGGGCCGCACGGAGGACGGGCGGATCGAGACGGTGGAGATCGTGCCGCGCGGCTCAGCCGTTGCAAACTACGCCTTCGACGTGACGCCCGCGCGCTATGTGACGGGCCTCATCACCGAGCGCGGGGTGATCGCGGCGAACCGTGAGGCG
>CAIYXE010000064.1 GCA_903930095.1 uncultured Hyphomicrobiales bacterium | reverse complement strand
ATAGAGTATCTGGAAGCCTGCGACCGATATGACATTGCCGAAGAAGATCAGCAGCGGGGCGGTTGCCTCCGTATCGACGTTGCGGATCGATTCCGACTCCGAATACCAGAGCTTGAGCGCCTGGAAGATGTAGAGCGTGCCAAGCGTGACGATGAAGGGTGGCAGCCTGAGCCTGGTGACCAGGACTCCGTTAACATAGCCCATGACGCCGCCCGCAGCCAGTCCGATGGCGATGGCCAGCGGCTCCGGCAGGCCGAGCTGGACGCCGAGCTTGCCCATCACGATGGTCGACAGCACCATGATTGCGCCGATCGACAGGTCGATGCCGGCGGTGAGAATGATGATGGTCTGGGCAATCGCAACGATGCCGATCGGCGTCACCTGCTTCAGGATCGTCGACAGGTTGCCGGGCAGGAAGATGCGGCCATCCGTGGTGAGGCCGAAGAGGAGCACCGAGAGGATGAGGACGAAGATCGGGACGGCGACCGGATAGGCCTGCAGGAACATGCGGAGCTTCTGCAGCGGCGTCATGTGCTCGAGCTCGAAGGAGGCGACGGAGGTATCTGCCTTGTTCAGCGCCGACTCATAGTCGGCAACGGTCTTGGTCGGCTGGTGTCCTTCGCTCATTTTCCCACCCCATGTTCCCCGTGTGCGGAATTCCCCGCTTATTGGTGGGAGGGGCGGCATACGCCACCCCTCCAGACGTTGCTGTTAGAAGAGCAATGGTTGGGGATCAACCCCAGCAGAGCTTCAGGCCTTCCTCGGAGGTGACGGAGGGCAGGCCCTCAACCGGCTTGTCGGTGATGAGCTGCACGCCGGTGTTGAAGAAGTCGAGGCCTTCGGTGTTGGCCGGCTTGGTGCCGTCCTTGGCGAATGCGGCGACAGCTTCCACGCCCTTCGACGCCATCAGCAGCGGGAACTGCATGGAGGTGGCGCCGATGACGCCGCTCTTGACGCTCTGCACGCCCGGGCAGCCGCCGTCGACCGAGACGATCAGGGCCTGGGTTTCCTTGCCCGCAGCCTTCATGGCCTGGAAGGCGCCTTCGGCAGCCGGCTCGTTGATCGTATAGATCAGGTTCATGGCCGGCTCCTTGGCGAGGAGGTTTTCCGTCGCCTTGAGGCCGCCCTCGGGGTTGGCGTTCGAGGTCTCATGGCCGATCACGCGCGGATCAGTCTCGGAACCCAGCACCTTGGGGTTCGGCACTTCGATGCCGAAGCCGGTGAGGAAGCCGGTGTCACGCAGAACGTCGACCGAGATGTTGTCCTTGTTGATGTTCAGCATGCCGATCTTGGCATCCTTCGCGGCATCGCCCATCTGGGCTTTGGCCCACTTGCCGATCAGAACGCCGGCTTCGAAGTTGTCGGTGGCGAAGGTCGAATCCGCCGCTTCCTTGTCGCCGATCGGGGTATCGAGTGCGATCACCAGGACGCCCGCGGCGCGGGCGTTCTTGAGGGCGGGAATGACCGAGTCGTTCGACGCGGTGATCAGGATGCCCTTGGCGCCGCCTGCGACGCAGTTCTCGATAGCCTCGATCTGGGGGCCGGCGTCACCGTCAACCTTGCCGGCGAAGGCCTGGAATTCGAGACCCAGTTCCGTGGCCTTGGCTTCCGCGCCTTCCTTCATCTTCACGAAGAAGGGGTTGGTGTTGTTCTTGGTGATGAGGCAGACGCCGCCTGCGGCCATGGCCGGGGTGACGGAGAAAAGTGCGGTTGCGGCCGCTCCGAGCAGAGCTGCTTTGAATATGGTCTTCACGAGGGTCCTCCCGTTGATTTGTTAACCCGTTCGAGGGGTTGGATCGAACTGAACATTCTACCGGTGCGGGAGAGGATGGTTCCTCCCCTTCCTGCACATGGCGCATTCTCAACGCAAAAAGTGACGGCTGTCAATAAATAAACCGGGTTGATTTATTGATTGACAGCTCCGGCCGGCTGCTGGAAATCTGAGCGCCCCAGGATGAGGAATGAACGGAAATGGCGATGGAGTGGTCCAGCGGCGGGACGCGGGGCGAGACAGCCCCCGCGCTGTCGCGTGGCACCACGCAGACGGGCGTGCGGCTTTATAATGAACGGTTGATCCTGTCGCTCGTGCGGCTGCACGGGCAATTGCCCAAGGCCGAGATGGCCCGTCTCACGGGGCTTTCAGCCCAGACCGTTTCGGTGATCGTGCGCCAGCTGGAGGCCGATGGACTGCTCAAGCGACGCACGCCAAGACGCGGCAAAGTGGGCCAGCCGCTGGTGCCCTTCGAACTCGACCCCGAGGGTGCGTTCTCAATCGGCCTGAAAGTTGGCCGACGATCGGGCGACCTGATGCTGCTCGACCTTGCCGGACATGTCCGGAACACCATCCACCGGCCCTATGCCTTTCCGTCGCCAACGGAGATCATCGGCTTTCTTTCGGCGGGCGTCGAAGAACTCACACGCGGACTGTCGGATCGCCAGCGCGAGCGGATCATGGGGATCGGGATCGCCGCCCCCTTCGAGCTGTGGAACTGGGCCGAGGAGGCAGGGGCGCCGCATGAGGTTCTGATGGCGTGGAGGGATTTCGACCTCCAGACCGAAGTCACCCGGCTGTTTCCATGGCCGGTCCACTTCTGCAACGATGCCTCCGCCGCCTGTGCCGCAGAGCTGCTGTTTGGCCGCGGACGGGACCTGTCCGATTTCGCCTATTTCTATCTCGGTTATTTCATCGGCGGCGGGATCGTTCTCAACGGCAATCTTTACCTCGGCCGCAGGGGCAATGCAGGGGCATTTGCTTCTCTTCCTGTCACCTCCGCGAGAGGCAGATCGGAACAGCTCGTGCATGCGACCTCGCTGGCAGCACTCGAGCGCGAGATCCAGCATGACGGAGGCGACCCGGAGCTGCTCTGGCAAGACCTTGCCGGCTGGGCGGGTGCAGGCCCAGCACTTGAGCGCTGGATGGAACGCGCGGCCGCCGAAGTCGCCGTCGCCTCGGCGGGCGTGATGGCGGTTCTGGACTGCACGGCCATCCTGATCGACGGCGCCGTTCCATTGCCTGTGCGATCACGCTTCGTTGCAGCGGTCCAGCGTGCCCTGGAGACGGTGGACCGTCAGGGGCTTGCGGAGTTTCCCGTATTGGAGGGAACGATCGGCGCTGATGCCAGGGCACTGGGCGCAGCGAGCCTGCCGCTGTTCGACAATTTCATCATCAACCGCAATGTCTTGTTCAAGGAAAAGCACTGATGCTCAAGGGAATCGATCCGCTGCTGAGCCCCGACCTCCTGCGCGTGCTGCGCGCCATGGGACACGGCGACGAGATCGCCATCGTCGATGGCAATTACCCGGCGGAGGAACACGGCAAGCGCGTGGTGCGCCTCGACGGACACGGCGCACCGCGCATTCTCGACGCCATCCTCTCCGTCATGCCTGTGGACGACATGGTGCCGGAAGCGGTCTGGCGCCCCGCCGCCTATCTCGACCCCGCGCGCATGGAGCCGGTCTTCAATGACTTCACCGCGGTTCTGCTGAAGCACGAACCGAAGCAGAAAATCACGCCACTGGTGGGCGATGCCTTCTACGCCAAGGTAAGGGCCTGCTTCGCCATCGTCGCGTCGAGCGAGCCCCGGCTCTACGGCAACATCATCGTCAAAAAGGGCGTGATCTATCCTGCCTGAGCCTCAACGGTTGCGGAATGAGGGCTTGCGCTTCTCGATGAAGGCCCTCATCCCCTCCTTCTGGTCCTCGGTGGCAAACATCGACAGGAACAGGCGGCGCTCGAAGCGCGCTCCTTCCGACAGGGTGGTTTCCTGCGCCCGGTTCACCGTCTCCTTCGCCATCATCACGATGGGCTGAGAATAGGAGGCGATCTTGGCGGCGGCGGCGAGCGCCTCCTCAAGGAGCCTGTCAGGCGGGACGACGCGCGCCACGAGACCTGAACGTTCGGCTTCCGCGGCATCCATCATCCGGCCGGTGAGGATGAGGTCCATCGCCTTCGCCTTTCCGATGAAGCGCGGCAGGCGCTGCGTGCCGCCGGCTCCCGGCATGATGCCAAGCGTGATCTCGGGTAGCGCGAACCTGGCGGTTTCCGACGCAATGATCAGATCGCACATCATCGCAAGCTCAAGTCCGCCGCCAAGACAGAAGCCGGACACCGCGGCGATCACGGGCTTGCGCGTCTCGGATACGCGGGTCCAGCCGTCGAGGAACTTCGCCAGATAGGCATCGACATAGCCCTTGTCTGCCATCTCCTTCACGTCCGCCCCCGCCGCAAAAGCCTTT
>CAIYXE010000063.1 GCA_903930095.1 uncultured Hyphomicrobiales bacterium | reverse complement strand
GATCGGCCTTGCGGGTGTGGGTCCTGACGCCGCGCGCATTGAGGAAGGCCACGATCTCCTCGCTCGGCCGGCCCTCCATCCACAGCGAGACAACACCCTCCCGCCTTGCATTGTCTGTGCCGCCGATGACGTGGAGGCCGGGAATGTCTGCAAGGCCCCGCAGATTTCCGGTGCCGCGCATCATCGCTTCTGCGAGTGACTGCTCGTGATCGTGGATGGCGCGGCCTGCGGCCTCGAGGCAGGCGCGGCGGTCTTTTTCATCCGTGTATTGATGGCCGAGCCAGGCGAGATAATCGACCACGTCCGAGAAGGTGGCGTAGCTGCCGGTGTCGCGCGTGCCCATTTCCCAGCTGGTGGCGGGACCGCCGATTACCGTTTCCTTGGTGCAGGCGGTGAGCCGGTCCGAGGCCCAGCCGACGCCATAGCCGTGGCGCGAGAATGCCTTGTAGGGCGAGATGGCATAGCCGTCGATGCCGCAGGCGGCGAGGTCGACCGCGCCATGGCTGGCGTGCTGGATGCCGTCCACCACGATGAAGCAGCCGGGCGAGACCTTGCGGATGGCGGCGGCGATGGCAGCCACGTCCACCGTCATGCCGGTAACGGGCGAGGTGTGGATGATGGTGGCAAGGCGCACATCGGGGGTGATGTGGCGGAGATAGGCGGCAACATCGACGTTGCCCGTCGCATCGTCATGCGGGACCAGCACATGCGGGCGGCCAGTGACCTCCGCCCAGCGCGCCATGGCGCTGCGCGATGCCGGGTGCTCCAGCGTGGTGGAGAGCATGATGCCGCCTGGTTCGGCACCCAGTGCCGCCGTGCGGATCAGGCGGAAGAGCACTTCCGTTCCGCTCTCGCCGACGAAGACCTGGCCGGTTGGCGCGTTGAAGAACAGCCGCATGTCGTTCTTGCCGCGGGTGATCGCCGCCATCAGCGCGGCGGAGGCGGGATTGTCGCGGCCCTGGTTATCCGGGATCGCGGCGTAGAGTGCGGAGGTCTCCACCACGGATTTGAGGGTGAGGGCGCCGCCCGCATTCTCGAAGAACACGCGGGGGCCCGAGAACGGGCAATTATCGACATGGGCGAAGCGGCCGCGCACGTCTTCCATCAGGCCAGGCTTGTTTGTCAGCACTGCACTTACTCCACGAAAGCAGGGATCACTTCCTTGCAGAAGAGCTCGAGCGAGCGCTTCTGTTCCTTGAGGCCCAGCCCGAGGCTGGCATAATAGGTGAACTCATCGACACCGAGATCGGCATAGGGCCTGAGCTTGGCGATCACCTCGTCCGGAGTGCCGAACATGAGGTTGGCGGAGAGCATCTTCGGGTCGTACTCGGCGCGGTTGGCAATGTCGCCGAGGTCCAGCTCTTTCGGGAAGCCGTTCTTCACGTCACCCAGGTTCTTGAACAGGTTCTCGAACTGGCCAAGCTGGCGCTGCGCGGCCTTGACCGGCACCATCCAGTCTTCCTTGCGGTCGTAGACGGCGGTGTGGCGCATCATGGCGAAGATGGGCCGGGGCTTGCCCGGATTGTTCGCCATCGCCTCATCGAGGCGGGACTTGTAGAGCTCGGCCTCCGACATGGGGCGGGTCAAGGGCCAGGACATGATGTTGAGCCCGTGCTTGACCGCAAAATCATAGGTGATGGGGGCGCGGGCGGCGACCCAGAGCGGCGGGTGCGGCTGCTGCAGCGGCTTTGGCACCGAGGTTGCGAGCGGGAAGGACCAGAACTCGCCCTTGTGCTCATAATCGCCCTGCCACAGGGCAAGCACGGCGGGCAGCATCTCCTGCATGTATTTCCAGCCGTCCGTCTGCTTGCGGCCGGGGTACAAGCGGTCGAACTCGCGCTGGTAGGCGCCCGAGCCGATGCCGAATTCGAGCCGGCCGCCGGTGATGAGGTCGGTGACGGCCGCCTCGCCCGCGAGCTTGATCGGGTGCCAGTAGGGGGCAACGGCGACCGCCGTGCCGAG
>CAIYXE010000062.1 GCA_903930095.1 uncultured Hyphomicrobiales bacterium | reverse complement strand
GACGGACCGCTACGGCCGCCTCGTCGCGGAATGCCGCGCGGGCGATGTGAACATCAACCGCGAGATGGTGCGGAGCGGCTGGGCCATCGCCTACCGCCGCCACGGTACGGAGCATGCAGAGGCGGAAGCTGCGGCACGCAAGTCCGGGCTGGGCCTCTGGCAGGGCGAGTTCGAGACGCCGGAGCGCTGGCGCAATCGGCACAGGACCAGCATGGTGCGCGGCGCGGTCATCCCTGAGCTCATTCCCGTTGACTGATTGAGCCTTTCACCTCTGGCCGTCGAAGCGCTGCGTCATCTGTCCGCCGATGCCCGGGGCAACTCGTGGGAAGCACATGGCATGCCGCTTGACGAGCCCGATCTTCTCATTGCGGAATGGGCGCCATCAACAGGCCCACAAACGGAGTATTGGCGGGGTTCATGGGCAAACAGCGGGCGAAAGAACCGGCACGGGAACCAGGCATGGTGCCGGAGGGCTCCAGTGCGCTGCGCGACACGCCGGGGCAAGACTTCTTCGCACGCGATGCGCGCGCCGTTGCGGCCGCGATGATCGGCCTCGAACTCACCGTGAATGGTGCGGGCGGCCTGATCGTCGAAACGGAAGCCTACCTGCCGGACGATCCCGCCTCCCACAGCTTCAGGGGGCCTACGGCACGCAATGCCGCGATGTTCGCTGGCCCAGCGGCGAGCTATGTCTACCTGATCTATGGCAGGCACTGGTGCCTCAATGCGGTCTGCCTGCCGGGCTCCGCCGTGCTGATCCGCGCGCTTGAGCCCACGGCTGGCCTTGACATCATGGCGGCCCGGCGCGGCACGGCCGACATGCGCAAGCTGTGCGCGGGGCCGGGCCGGCTGGCCGAGGCACTGGGCATCACCCGCGCCGAGGACGGCCTGTCGCTGATGGCGCCGCCCTTCGCGCTGCGGCCGGGACGGAGCTTTTCGGTCGTCACCGGCACACGCATCGGCATTACCCGCGCCACCGGCCTGCCGTGGCGCTTCGGCGCCGCGGGCTCGCCATTCGTGAGCCGGCGGTTTGGCTGACGCGGCTTTCCCAAGCGTGGCAAAATCGGCTAGGTTCCTGCTCCACTCCCGAATCCGGATACACGCGTCGAATGTCCAGCAACGTGCTTCTCATGAACAAGGCGCGCGCCAGCCACCAGCGGGGCGACTTCCAGGCGGCAGCCAGGGCCTATGAGAGCATTCTGAAGCTCGACCCGCGAAACTATGACGCCGCCTACATGCGGGCGGTGGCGCTCTACCAGGCAGGCTTGCTCGAGCGCGCGGCCGAAGGCTTCGCGGCTGCCGCGCGCATCAACCCGCGCAAGGTCGAGCCGCACAAGGACCGCGGCCTCGTTATGATGAAGCTCGGCCGCCATGAAGCAGCACTTGCCAGCTTCGAGGCGGCCACGCGGCTCATGCCGGACTCGCCGGAATTGTTGCTGAACCGGGGGCTGGCGCAGCGGAACTGCGGCCTCGCCGAGCAGGCGGTGGCGAGCTATGAGGCAGCCCTGCGGCTGCGGCCGGGCTTTGCCGAGGCACACAACAATCTCGCCAACAGCCTGTCGCTTCTCGGCCGCAAGGAAGAGGCCCTGGCGAGCTACGCGCGCGCCTATGCGCTCAAGCCCGGCTATGGCGAAGCCTATGTGAATGCCGCCGCCGTGCTCCTCGAACTGGAGCGGCCAGCTGAAGCGCGGGAGATCCTGGAGAAGGCCATCGCGGCAAACCCGCGCCATGCCGAGGCGCACAGGAGCATGGCCGAATGCCTGCGGCAGCT
>CAIYXE010000061.1 GCA_903930095.1 uncultured Hyphomicrobiales bacterium | reverse complement strand
GACCCAGCGGTGGCGCGAGTCGCGGAAGGAGAAGATGCGCTCTTTGGCGCGCGACTGTTCCTCGTCACGGCGCGCCCCGCCGAAGGCCGCATCGAAGCCATATTTGTCGAGGGCCTGCTTGAGGCCGTCGGTCTTCATGATCTGGGTGTGAAGTGCGGAGCCATGGTCGAAGGGGTTGACGTTCTTGGCAATACCTTCCGGGTTCTTGTGGACGATCAGTTCCCAGTCATATTTCTTGGCCGTCGCGGCGCGCATGGCGTACATGTCGCGGAACTTCCAGCCGGTATCGACGTGGAGCAGGGGGAAGGGAGGCTTCGAGGGGTAGAAGGCCTTGATGGCGAGATGCAGCATCACGGCCGAGTCCTTGCCGATCGAATAGAGCATCACCGGCTTTTCGCATTCGGCGGCCACTTCCCGGATGATGTGGATCGATTCGGCTTCGAGGCGCTCAAGATGGGTCAGGCCGCCGGCCGCCGGTGTGGGGGCGCTGGCCTGCCGGGCAGGCCGCGCGGCCGCCGATTGCTCTGCCATCCACGCCCGCACCTTGTCGACCGTGCGCGTCGAGGGGGAACGGCCCTTGCGGAGGTCGAAGACGAAGTTCGGGTCGCCCAATGCCTGTTTGCCGAGGGAGGTCGGCTCCAGCCCGGCGCCCTCCAGAAACCGCTCGATTTCCGATAGGAAGGATTGCGCGACTGTGTCCATGATAGGTTCTTACCTCTGCAGTGTGCTTGCTAATAGCATATATCCTATTCTGCAGTGCGAGAACAGTTGAATTATGGGGGATTGATATGAAATTTTATTCACTTGATAGGATTTATCATATCTTCAACCTTTGCGCGCTGCCTTGAGGTCCTGGCGTAAGGCGTATAGAGTTTTGGGAGGAGTGATGAGATTTGGACAAGGGTAACCCTCGTAAACCGTCCCCGCCCCCCGGACTGCCGTTCCAGGATCCCCATGGCCATGGCGAGGTTCAGGGCAAGCTTCTGGAGCAGGCCATCGGCCGGGAAGTGAAGGGTTTCCGGGAGAAGCTGGGCTTGACCATTGCCGAGCTCGCCAAGGCGGCCGACATGTCGGCTGGCATGCTGTCCAAGATCGAGAACGGCGCCACGTCGCCCTCGCTTGCCTCGCTGCAGGCCCTCGGGCGCGCCCTGCAGGTGCCTGTGACGTCATTCTTCAAGGGTTTCGAGGAAATCCGTGACGCAACCTTCGTGAAGGCCGGCCAGGGGCTTACCATCGAGCGGCGCGGCACCCGCGCAGGACACCAGTACCAGCTGCTCGGCCACAGCCCGCATGGCCCGGTGATGGTGGAGCCCTATCTCATCACCCTGACGCACCAGTCGGACGTGTTCCCCACATTCCAGCACGCTGGCCTTGAGTTTCTCTATATGCTGGAGGGCAATGTCGTTTACCGCCATGGCGACAAGACCTACGACATGCATCCGGGCGATGCCCTGTTCTTCGATGCCGATGCGCCGCATGGCCCGGAAGAGCTGCGGAAGCTGCCGATCCGCTATCTCTCCGTCATCAGCTACCGCCGTGAGGACTAGCATGGCCTTGTTCCGGCGCAGCCTTGGGGCGCTTCTGCTGCTCGCCTGCGGCAGCCTTTCCGCCGCGGCCGAAATGCCGGCGGAGGGGGCGTTCATCGCGACCACGGCCTGCCCGGCGCTGCAGTCGATCCGCAAGGAGACGAACCCCGGCGAGGTGATGACGGAGCCCGGCGCGCGCTATGCCGTTCTCGCCCGGAACCAGAAGAAGCCCACCCATTTCCGGATCGACATGCCCGAGGCTGACCCGCCGGAAAGGTGGGTGGAGGCCCGCTGCGGCCGTCTGGAGCCTGCCGGTGCGCCCCGCAAGGACGCGGCCAAGCCGGCCGGTGCCGGACCCGCCTATGTGCTGGCGATCAGCTGGCAGCCAGCCTTCTGCGAAGGCAGTTCGCGCAAGCGCGAATGCCGATCACAGACCGGCGCGCGGTTCGATGCCACACATTTCACGCTGCACGGGCTGTGGCCCCAGCCCGGCACCAACATCTATTGCGGGGTCACCGAGGCGGAGCGGCGCGATGCCACAGATGGCCGCTGGGGCGACCTTCCCCGCCTGGCGCTGTCACTCGCGACCCAGCGCGGCCTGGATGAGGCCATGCCCGGCAGCCAATCCTTCCTCGACCGCTATGAGTGGGTGAAGCATGGCAGCTGCTACCCCACCCGCGAACCCGAGGCCTATTACCGCGATTCCTTGCGGCTGCTGGCCGCCATCAACGCGTCTCCCGTCAGGGACCTGCTTGCCCGCAATATCGGCCGCGAGGTCTCCGCATCCGAGATTCGCGCGCAGTTTGACCAGGCCTTCGGGCCCGGCGCCGGTGAGCGGGTTCGCCTCGCCTGCCGGGACGACGGCCGCCGCCGCCTGATCTCCGAACTCACCATCGGCCTCAGGGGCGATCCCTCCGGCGGAACCCCGGTGGCCGATCTCATCCTCGCCTCTGGCCCGACCGGCCTGGGCTGTCCGGGCGGGATCGTGGACCCGGTCGGTCTGCAGTGATAGTCCAATTCATCGCATGAAAAATTAGTTCCTGATAGTTGAAGGCCGTTCCGGGGGCTGATATGGTCTTAAGGGAAACACCCCGTAAGAGGACCAGCCCATGTGCGGCATTGTCGGACTTTATCTCAAGAATCCCAAGCTGCAGCCGCAGCTTGGCGCGATGTTCAAGCCCATGATCATCGAGATGACCAACCGCGGGCCGGATTCGGCCGGCGTCGCCATTTACCGCAATCCCGTGAAGGACAACGAGATCAAGTTCTCGCTCGCCCATGTCGATGCCGCCTATAACTGGAAGCACGTTGATGCCGGGATCGAGGAAGCGCTCAAGTGCGATGCGCGGATCGAGCAGATCGGCAATCACTGCATCCTCGTCACCACCGCCAGGGAAGAGGATGTCATCGGCTGGCTGAAGAAGAACGCCCCGGGCGTGCGCGTGGTGGGCTCTGGCCACACCATCGAGATCTTCAAGGAAACCGGTCTCCCGGAGAACGTTTACAGCAAATTCGATCTCTCCAAGGCGTCCGGCACCCACATCATCGGCCACACGCGCATGGCAACCGAAAGCGCCGTGACGACCGCGGGCTCGCATCCCTTCGCCACGGGCGCGGACCTCTGCCTCGTGCACAACGGCTCGCTCTCGAACCACAACCGCCTGCGCGAGAACCTCCGCCGCGAGGGCATGGAGTTCCAGACCGAGAACGACACGGAAGTGGCTGCCGCCTACATGACCTGGAAGCTCAGGAACGGCGCCAGCCTCAAGGAAGCGCTGCAGGATGGCCTCAAGGACCTCGACGGCTTCTTTACATTCCTCGTCGGCACGGCGGAAGGTTTCGCCGTGGTGCGCGATCCCATCGCCTGCAAGCACGCGGTGATGGCCGAGACGGATGACTGGGTCGCCATGGCCACCGAATACCGCGCCATCGCGCATCTGCCCGGCGCGGATGACGCGAAGATCTGGGAGCCTGAGCCCTCGACGATCTACACCTGGGGCAGCAACGCCTGATCACCACCACGCTCTAGCAGGGACGGACAATCGCATGAACGAACTCGATCTCAAGGCCGTGGGTGTCACGGCCATCAACCAGAAACTCTACAAGGTGCCGAAGGATTCGAACGAGCGCCACTGGGTGGTCAAGAACCCGATGGGCCAGCACGCGATCGCCTGCGGACTCGATGGCCCCCTCGCCGTCGACATCATGGGCCATGTCGGCTTCTATTGCGGCGGCATGAACAAGGAAGCGGAGATCACCATCCACGGCCATGCCGGGGTGGGGGTTGCCGAAAACATGATGTCAGGCGTCGTCTGGATTAAGGGCAATGCTTCTGAATCCGCCGGGGCCACCGCCAATGGCGGCCTCCTCGTCATCGAGGGCGATGCCTCCTCACGCTGCGGCATCTCGATGAAGGGTGTCGACATCGTGGTCGGCGGCTCGGTGGGGCATATGTCTGCCTTCATGGCGCAGCGCGGCAATCTCGTGGTCTGCGGCGATGCCGGCGAGGCGCTGGGCGATTCGATTTATGAAGCGCGCCTCTATGTGAGGGGCCGCGCCGACAATCTGGGTGCCGACTGCATCGAGAAGGACATGCGGGCTGAGCATCTCGAAGACCTCGCGAAGCTTCTCGAGCGCGCCAAGATGAAGCATCGGCCGCAGGATTTCCGCCGCTACGGTTCGGCCCGCAAGCTTTACAATTTCAACGTCGACCACGCCGACGCTTACTGAGGCATCCCCACATGGACATGAACACTCCCCGCACGCCGCCGCGCAAGTCAGCGACCTTCGACGACTATACGCTGGCTGAAATCCGCCGCGCCGCGACGACAGGCATCTATGACATCCGCGGTGCCGGCGCCAAGCGCAAGCTGCCGCATTTCGACGACCTGCTGTTCCTCGGCGCCTCGATCTCGCGCTATCCGCTGGAAGGCTACCGTGAGAAGTGCGGCACCGACGTGGTGCTCGGAACGCGCTTTGCCAAGAAGCCCATCGAACTCAAGATCCCCATCACCATCGCGGGCATGAGCTTCGGGTCGCTCTCGGCGCAGGCGAAGGAGGCCCTCGGCCGCGGCGCGTCCATGGCGGGAACCTCGACGACCACGGGCGACGGCGGCATGACCCCGGAAGAGCGCGGCCAGTCCAAGCATCTCGTCTACCAGTATCTTCCCTCGCGCTACGGCATGAACCCGGATGATCTGCGCAAGGCGGACGCCATTGAAGTCGTCGTCGGCCAGGGCGCCAAGCCCGGCGGCGGCGGCATGCTGCTCGGCCAGAAGATCTCCGACCGCGTGGCGCAGATGCGTTGTCTGCCGAAGGGCATCGACCAGCGCTCGGCCTGCCGCCACCCGGACTGGACGGGCCCGGATGATCTCGAGATCAAGATCCATGAGCTGCGCGAGATCACCTCATGGGAAAAGCCGATCTATGTGAAGGTTGGCGGCACCAGGCCCTATTACGACGTGGCGCTGGCGGTGAAATCCGGAGCCGATGTCGTGGTGCTGGACGGCATGCAGGGCGGCACGGCGGCAACGCAGGAAGTCTTCATCGAACATGTTGGCATTCCGACGCTCGCCTGCATCCGCCCCGCGGTGAAGGCGCTGCAGGATCTCGGCATGCACCGCAAGGTGCAGCTCATCGTCTCGGGCGGCATCCGCTCAGGCGCTGACGTCGCCAAGGCGCTGGCACTGGGTGCGGACGCGGTCGCGATCGGCACGGCGGCCCTGGTGGCGCTGGGCGACAATGACCCGCACCTCGAGGAGGAATACAGGGCGCTG
Organism: uncultured Hyphomicrobiales bacterium; assembly: GCA_903930095.1. Lineage (GTDB taxonomy): Bacteria > Pseudomonadota > Alphaproteobacteria > Rhizobiales > Aestuariivirgaceae > Aestuariivirga. The sequence continues at coordinate 4,733 of CAIYXE010000061.1, read as the reverse complement.
GGCACCACGGCCGGCGCCTATGACGACTGGCATGAAGGCCGCGACCCCGCGGGCATCACCACCCAGGACCCGGTGCTGGCCGCCAGGCTTGACCCCGTCAAGGCCGGCCGCAGGCTTTCGAACTATCTGAAGGTGATGACGCTCGAAGCCCAGACCGTGGCGCGCGCCTGTGGCAAGAGCCACCTCCACAACCTCGAGCCGGAAGATCTCTGTGCGCTGACGGTCGAAGCGGCCGCCATGGCGCAGGTGCCGCTTGCCGGAACGGGCTGGATTCCCGGCCGCGGCGGATATTAAGATCACAGCTGATCACCCTCTGGCCTCCGCGGCCGGAGGGAAAAAATCAAAAATCTCGGGAGTGAAACACATCATGGGCGATCTCGCCTCCTACGCCAAGAAGAACGGCATCAAATTCTTCCTGTTCAACTTCACGGATCTTTTCGGCGTGCAGCGCGCCAAGCTGGTTCCGGCGGAAGCCGCCGCCAAGATGCAGAAGGCGGGTGCGGGCTTCGCGGGCTTCGCGACCTGGCTGGACCAGACGCCGGCCCACCCCGACATTCTGGTGATGCCCGATACCAACGCCATCATCCCGCTGCCGTGGCGGCCCGACGTGGCCTGGGTCGCGGGCGAACCGTGGATGAATGGCGAGCCGCTCGCCCAGGCGCCGCGCGTTGTGCTGCGCAAGCTCACGGAGCACTATGCCAAGAAGAACATGAAGCTGATGGCCGGTGTGGAGCCCGAGTTCCACCTCATCAACGCTGATGGCTCGGCAGTATCAGACCACCGCGACACGGCGGAAAAGCCCTGTTACGACCAGGCCGCCATCATGCGCCGGCTCGATGTCATTGCCGAGATCTGCTCCACCATGACCAGCCTCGGCTGGGGCCCCTACCAGAACGACCATGAGGATGCGAATGGCCAGTTCGAGATCAACTGGAACTTCGCCGATGCGCTGACGACGGCCGACCAGGTCGCCTTCTTCAAGTTCATGGTCAAGTCCATTGCCGAGAAGCACGGGCTGCGCGCCACCTTCATGCCGAAGCCCTTCATCAACCTCACCGGCAACGGCTGCCATGTGCATCTCTCGGTGTGGGACAAGGACGCCAAGACGAACCTGTTCGAGGACGCGAAGGGCGAACTCGGCGTGTCGAAGCTCGGCTATCACTTCCTCGGCGGCCTCATGCAGCATGCCGCCGCCATGTGCGCCATCACCAACCCGACGGTGAACAGCTACAAGCGCATCAATGCGCCGCGCACGATTTCGGGCGCCACCTGGTCGCCGTCCTCCATCACCTATGGCGGCAACAACCGCACCCACATGGTGCGCATCCCCGACGGCGGCCGTGCCGAATACCGCCTGCCGGACTGCGCGGCCAACCCCTATCTGCTGCTGGCCTCGATCCTGGTTGCCGGCATGCATGGCGTGGAAAAGCAGATCGACCCGGGCAAGCGCCTCGACATCGACATGTATGCCGAGGGCCACACCATCAAGGACGCGAAGAAGCTTCCGCTCAACCTCCTCGACGCGCTCCGGAACTTCGAGCAGGATACCTATCTGCAGGAGATGCTGGGCAAGGAAGTGTGCCAGGGCTATCTCAAGCTCAAGCACAATGAGTGGAACCAGTATTGCCGCCACCTGACCCAGTGGGAACGCGACACGACACTGGACTGCTGATCATTGCCATCACGCAGCAGAAGCCCGGCGCGGCATGGTCGCGCCGGGCTTTTTCATGCGTGCATGGCTGCGGCCCGTCAGGCCAGGAGTGTTTGCTTGTTGTGTTCGGCGTAGTCGCGGATGGAGCGTGCCTCGCGCCCCGTCAGCTCCTTCACGTGATGGGTGACGCCGGCACTCCAGCCCTCCCGGACCGGATGGAACAGCGAGGCCACGAATTGCGCATAATCATCCTGGACTCCGGCGCCCGTGAGCATGGCGACGAAGGCATCCGTTTCGATGTGCTGGTATGTGATCGTCCTGCCGAGCACGCGCGAGAGCGTTTCCGCCGCCTCCGCATAGGAGAGGGCTGCGGGGCCAGTCAGATCGAAAGCCCTGCCATCGAATTCGGAAGAGGTCAGGGCTGCGGCGGCGCTGGCGGCGATGTCGCGGACATCGATGAATGACGACTTGCCGTTGGCTGCGGGCAGCGAGATCTGGCCATGCGTGACGCCGCCTTTCCAGAAACCCTGGAAATTGTCGGCAAACCAGTTTGGCCGCAAGATCACGAAGGGAACACCGGCTTTCTCGACGGCCAGTTCCACCTGCCGGTAGGGGATCGCGTCATCTGCATTCACACCATAAGCGGTCTGCAGCACGATCTTGACTTTGCGTTCCGCTGCGGCGTTCACGATCGGCAGGAGCAGCCCTTTGCTGTCCGTGTAACCGGCAGGCAGCATCAGGAACATGCGGTCGACGCCCTTGAACAGCGTGTCGAAATCCGGCTTCAGCAGGTCGAAGGGCACGCCTTCAGCACCCTCGACGGGCTTTCCTGAACGTGATGCTGCCTTCACGGCTTCGCCCCGTGCGATCAGCTCCTTGATGAGCGGACGGCCGACGGTGCCGGTCGCGCCGATAACGAGAATCCTTGACATGACATTGCTCCTTTCCCCTGCCGGGATCATTGGTGAGGTAACAGGTTTCATTTGGAAACCAGATAGAAAACAGATATATGATATCCAATGGAAACCACAAGAACGCACCTCTTTCTCACCTGGTTTCCGATTGGAAACCGGAAGGCCGGAAACAGATGAAGCGTGACTATGATATCTACAGTGATTTATGCCCTGCCCGCGCCGTGCTCGACCGCATCGCAGACAAATGGGCACTCCTCATCATGGACCGGCTGGCGCTTGGGCCAACGCGCTTCAACGTTCTGAAGCGCGATGTTTCGGGCATTTCCCAGAAGGTCCTGTCCCAGACGCTCAAGCTTCTGGAGCGGGATGGCCTTGTCTCACGCAAGGCCTATCCGACCGTTCCCGTCACCGTGGAGTATGCGTTGACGCCGCTGGGTGAGAACCTCTCCATGGCGGTGGCCGCTTTTGCGCATTGGGCCGAATCCAACATGGATGCCATCCGCAAGGCGCAGCTCGCCTATGACCGGCGGGAGCGAAGCTCCGCGCAGGCCTGATCAGCCGCGGCGTTCCATTGCCGGGGTGATGCCGAAGGCCTGCCGGTAGGCACGGCTGAAGTGGCTGCCGCTTGAAAAGCCGCAACCCAGGGCGATTTCGGTGATGGGCACCGACGATTGCCGGAGCAGGTCACGGGCGCGCTCCAGGCGTAATCCCCGGTAGTGTCCGGCAAAGCTTGCACCCAGCTTCTCCGCAAAGAGCCGGTCGAGCTGGCGCGTCGAAAGCCCGATGCGGCGCGCGGTATCAGCGCGGGACAGCGGCTCGCCCGGGTGGCTCTCCATCAGTTCAAGTGCTGCGGTCAGGCGCTCGTCATGCACGCCGTAGCGTTCGGTCAGTGACGCGCGCTGTGCCGATTGCGCGGGGCGGATGTCGGTGTGCATGAACCAGTCGGACACCTTGCGCGCCAGTTCCGGTCCGTGTGCCTGCGCGATCAGCGCATGCATCATGTCGAGTGGTGCCGTGCCGCCCGCACAGGTCAGCCGGTTGCGGTCCACAATATAGATCGAGCGGGTGAGCAGGATGTTGGGATAGGCCTCGGCCACGGCAGGCGCGTGCTCCCAGTGCACCGTCATGTGATAGCCGTCCATGATCCCGGCTTTGGCGAGGATGACCGGCCCGCCGGACACCCCGCCGATCCGCACGCCTTGTGCGGCAAGCGCGCGGAGCCATGCCAGCGTGGCCCTGTCGCGGAAGGCCGCTGGGTTGCCGCCCGCGCAGACGAAGAGGAAGTCCACCGGCCCTGCCGCCGCGGGCGCCACGCAGGGCACGGTGGCCCCGCAGGAGGCAGTGACGGCTTCGGGCCCCGGCGTGATATGCACCCATCGGTAAAGCTCCCGCCCCGCCAGCAGGTTGGCGGCGCGGAGCGGCTCCACCACCGAGGCATAGGACATCAGCGCGAAGCCCGGAACGAGCAGCAGGCCGACCGTCTGGCAGCTGGATGACATGGCGCAAATATACCAGGAAATGGCTTTCTGCTGCAAGACGAAGCGGGGGTTGCCGCCTAAACTCGCCCCAACAGTGTCCAGGACCAGCGCATGCGTTACAACGTATTCTCGCTCATCAAGAATTCCTTCTCGGGCCACAAGAACTGGCAGCCCGCATGGCGTGAGCCGGAGCCGAAAAAGGAATATGACATCATCATTGTTGGCGGCGGCGGCCATGGGCTGGCTACCGCCTATTACCTTGCCAAGGAGCACGGCCTCACCAATGTGGCGGTGATCGAGAAGGGCTGGCTCGGCTCTGGCAATATCGGCCGCAACACCACCATCATCCGCTCCAACTACCTGCTTGCCGGCAACAACCCGTTCTACGAATGGTCGATGAAGCTGTGGGAGAACCTGGAGCAGGACTTCAACTTCAACGCCATGGTCTCGCAAAGGGGTGTGCTGAACCTCTGCCATACTGACGCCCAGCGCGACGCCTTCGCGCGGCGCGGCAATGCCATGCGGATTGATGGTGTGGACGCGGAACTGCTCGACCGCGCGGCGGTCCGCGAGATGTATCCCTTCTTCGACTATGAGAACGCCCGCTTCCCCATCAAGGGCGGCCTGCTGCAGCGGCGCGGCGGCACGGTGCGCCATGACGGCGTCGCCTGGGGCTATGCCCGCGGTGCT
>CAIYXE010000060.1 GCA_903930095.1 uncultured Hyphomicrobiales bacterium | reverse complement strand
CCGCCACACTGTCAAGGAAAACCCCATGATCTCGGGCGGATTTCTTATGCGGTAACATATTACCACAAATGTTCATCCTGTCACGAAATCGTCCTTTCATCGCCGGATGGCATGACATAGAATTCGCTATGACGGGGATTGCGGATGACAGATCGCGGTTGCATTACGGTTTTGACCATGGCGGCCATCCTGTGCCTGCCAGCCCTTTGGCCTGCCATTGGTGCGGTGCCGGGCGTTATGATGGCCCAGGCCGCTTCGCCTCTTGAGGTTCCACCGGCGCCCTCGCCGCTCCCGCCTGCCACGCAGTCGCCCGCGCCCGCTGAAACGCCCGGGGCGCCCTCTCCCGACCCCAACGGGGGCGTCGCGAGCGAAGACGGCGATACGCCCGACGAGGAGTTGAGCCTTGGTGAGATCCCCCTCATCGAGACGATGGAGCTAACCCCCGACCTGGCCAGGCGCGCACTCGACAGCTACATCGCTGCCAGGGAAAAATTCGTGAACTCGGATCTCGAGCAGTACGAGGACCTGCAGGAGTTTGTCGACAGCACCGAGGACGGCAAGGCCTTCGAGGCAGACATCAAGGCGGCCGGGTTTGCCAATGTGAACGACTGGAACCTTGCCATCACCACGCTGGGCCTCGCCTATTCCAGCGTCGTCGATGACCAGACACCAGACCTTTTGCTGCAGATCGAGGAAGTCGAACAGGACACCGAGATGGCGCAGGACATCAAGGACAGGATGATCAAGGCGCTGAAGGCGCTGATCCCGTCTGACAACAACCGCAAGGTGATCGAGGACCTGTTCGACGACCCTGTCTATGGCGAAAAGCTCAAGCTGCTCGACACCGAGGAAGAATGACCCGCCTTCTTCTCGCCACGGCCGAGGCTGGTGTCCTGCGGCTCACCCTCAATGATCCTGCCTCCCGCAACAGCCTCTCGGAGGCAATGATGGCCGAACTCCAGACTGCGCTGGACGAGGCCGCCGCTGACCGCGCGGTGCGGGTGATCGTTCTGGCTGCCATGGGCCCGGCCTTTTCATCCGGCCACAACCTCAAGGAAATCACCGCCCGCCGCCAGGATGCCGACAAGGGTGCGGCCTATTTCGCCTCGCTGTTCGACACCTGCGCGCGCCTGATGATCTCCGTGGTGAAGAGCCCGAAGCCCGTCATCGCCGAAGTGGCGGGGCTGGCCAGCGCCGCGGGCTGCCAGCTCGTTGCCTCATGCGATCTGGCGGTTGCAGCGGACACCGCGCGTTTCTGCACGCCGGGCGTCAACATCGGGCTGTTCTGCTCCACTCCCATGGTGGCGCTGGCACGCAACCTATCCACCAAGCACGCGATGGAGATGCTGCTGACTGGTGACATCTTCGATGCGCAGGAGGCCTATCGGACGGGCCTCGTCAACCGCGTGGTGCCTGCCAACGCACTCGCGGAGACGGTCTCGGGCCTGGCCGGAAAGATCGCCTCCAAGTCCATGGTCACCGTCCGCACGGGCAAGCAAGCCTTCTACCGCCAGCTCGACTTGCCGCTCGAGGAGGCCTACGCCTATACGGCAAAGGTGATGACCGAGAACCTGCTGCAGCGCGACGCAGAGGAAGGAATAACAGCCTTCATCGGGAAACGTCCGCCGCAATGGACGGACGAACCGTGACGCAGCGACGGAGCAGTGCATCCCGCCATGAACCATGACTCCTATTCATCAGACCTCATCCGCTCCATTCTGCAGTCGGTGAAGACCGTCGCGCTCGTGGGCGCATCGAGCAATCCCGTGCGGCCGTCCTACTTCGTCCTGAAGTATCTGCTCGACAAGGGATACGAGGTTTTCCCGGTCAACCCGGGCCTCGCCGGCCAGGAGCTTCTCGGGCGGACCGTCTACGGTTCACTGAAGGACATTCCGAAAGCGATCGACATGGTCGACATCTTCCGCAACTCGGAAGCGGCAGGCCCGATCACCGAGGAAGCATTGGCCCTCGAGCCCAAGCCGAAGGTGATCTGGATGCAGCTTTCAGTGCGCAACGACGAGGCCGCAGCGAAGGCGGAAGCGGCGGGCCTTCAGGTGGTGATGAACCGCTGCCCGAAAATGGAATACGGCAAGCTGTCGGGCGAGTGGGCCTGGGTTGGCGGCCATTCGGGGATCATCTCTTCCAAGAAGCAGGCCCTGCATGAGAGCGGCAAGATGCAGAGCCTGGGACTTGGCCCCCGCAAGGGTTATTGATCCAGGCCAAGGCGCAAGCCAGTCAGACGGGGGATAAGCTCCGGATCAATCCACAAGGACTCCCCGCCATGAATGCGATCCCGAAAGCGCGCTACGACACCGTATCGATGCTGATTCACTGGGTTACTGCGGCGCTGCTGATCTTCATGATTTTCTTCGGTGAAGACCTCATGGCGACGGAAGAGGAGGTGCAGGAGGCGGGCGAAGCTCTTGCTGGCACATTCCTTCCATCGTTGCATGTCAGCATTGGCGTCACGATCCTGGTGCTAACCCTGTTGCGCATCCTCTGGCGTATTTCCCATCCGGCTCCGCCGCTTCCTCCCGGCATGAAGCCCTATGCGATTCTTGCCTCAAGGGCAGTTCACGGCCTGTTCTACCTCCTGATGATCGGCCTTCCCCTGACAGGCTGGCTGGCCTTCGGTGAACTCCTGCGTGAGGAGCCCGCCATGGCTGCGGTGAGGGTGTTCGGCGCAATTCCCCTGCCTGCCTCCCCGGCCTGGGGAGAGTGGACGGCGGAGGTTCACGAGATTGGCAGCAACGCCGCCATGGTTCTCGTGGGGCTCCACATACTGGCAGCCCTCAAGCACCAGTTCATCGACAAGGACGGCCTGCTCGGACGCATGCTGCCGCATTAGAGCATGATCCGCAAAAGTGGAAACCACTTTTGCGAAAAGATCATGCTCAAGCAATTGATCTTGCGCGAGTTCTTTTCGACCAGGTGATTCCACCTGGTCGGAACGCGCGCTAGGCTCCGGACCATCACATGGAACCCTTGTGACTGCTGATGTCTTCTCCCGCGCCGCGGAAGAGGACAAAGGGTCGAGCTGACCTCAATTGACTGACCGGCACGCCCAAAAAGGCTCAATTGTCGAACTCCGCACGGCGCGTTAAGGTCACGCTCCGCAACTGTGAATGGGAGACGACAATGTCTGAGAGAACACCGGGATTTGACACGCTGGCCCTGCACGCGGGCACCGCCCCAGACCCGTCGACAGGTGCGCGCATCACGCCGATCTATCAGACCACGGCCTTCGTCTTCAACGACGTGCAGCATGCCTCTGATCTCTTCGCGCTGCGCGCCTTCGGAAACATCTACACCCGCATCATGAACCCCACCCAGGGGGCGCTGGAGGGCAAGATCACGGCGCTCGAGGGCGGCACGGCATCGCTTGCGGTGGCCTCCGGCCATTCAGCACAGCTTCTGGCTTTCCACACCATGATGCAGCCGGGCGATGAATTCGTTGCCGTGCGCCAGCTTTACGGCGGCTCGATCAACCAGTTCAGCCACTCCTTCAAATCATTCGGCTGGCATGTGGTGTGGGCGGACGCGGAGGACATCTCCTCGATCGAGAGGGCGCTCTCGCCCAAGACCAAGGCCATCTTCATCGAATCGATCGCCAATCCGGGCGGCCGCATCACCGATATCGCGGCGGTGGCGAAGATCGCCCGGTCGGCGGGCATTCCCCTCATCGTCGACAATACGCTGGCGACTCCCTATCTCTGCCGGCCGATCGAGCATGGCGCCAACATCGTGCTGCACTCGCTCACCAAGTTCATGGGCGGGCATGGCAACTCGATGGGCGGCGTCATCGTGGATGCCGGCAACTTCGACTGGTCGAAGTCCGGGCGCTATCCGCTGCTGTCGGAACCCAATGCCTCCTATCACGGGCTCCGCCTGCATGAGACCTTCGGCAACATCGCCTTCGCGATTGCCGCGCGCGTGCTCGGCCTTCGCGACCTTGGCCCTGCCATCGCCCCGCTCAACGCCTTCCTGATCCTCACCGGCATGGAAACGCTGAGCCTGCGCATGCAGCGCCATTGCGACAATGCGCTGAAGGTGGCGCAGTGGCTGAAGAAGCACCCGAACGTCGCCTGGGTCAATTACGCTGGCCTGCCCGATGACAAGCACCATGCGCTGGCCCAGAAATACTGCCCGAAGGGTGCAGGCGCGGTGTTCACCTTCGGCCTCAAGGGCGGCTATGACGCGGGCGTGAGGGTTGTGTCCTCGGTCAAGCTGCTGTCGCACCTGGCCAACATCGGCGACACGCGCTCGCTCATCATCCACCCGGCCTCGACCACCCACAGCCAGCTCAGCGCCGACCAGCTGAAGCTCGCCGGCGCCACCCCAGACGTCGTGCGCCTGTCGATCGGCATCGAAGACCCCGAGGACATCATCGCCGATCTCGACCAGGCGATTTCCTGACGGCAGCGGATGGCCGGGGTCGCCCGGCCATCCCTCCCGGCGGCAGAGGCTTCAGGCAGAGGCGGGCCTGAGTACCGGGCGCTCAGCCCCGGTCAGCACCACATGGAGGTTCCAGATGGCGGCCGCCAGAACAACCAGCGCGCCACCCTGGTGCACCAGCCCCAGCCACAGCGGAACGGCCCACAGCAGCGTCCAGATGCCGAACACCACCTGCAGGCCAACCGCGGCAAGCAGGATGTAGCCCGTGCGGCTCTGCGCGAGATAGGCATAGATCACCGCCAGCCCCACGATCACATAGGCAAGGATCCGGTGGTTGAATTGCACCGTCATGGCGTTCTCGAACATGTTGCGCCACCAGGGCTCGCCCACAAAGAGGCCCGTCGGCACCCATGCGCCATCCATCAGCGGCCATGTATTGTAGCCGAAACCCGCATCGAGGCCCGCCACGAAGCCGCCCGCGGCAACCTGCAGCAGAACCAAGCCGATAATGGCCACTGCCAGCCATTCCAGCCCTCCCGCGGGCGCGCGGCGAGACCGTCCAAGCCCGAAGGCCACCCAGAGAACAGCGCCGAAGATCACCGTAGCCAAGCTCAGATGGGCGGCGAGCCGGTACTGGCTGACGTCCACCCGTTCCACGAGGCCGGAGGCGACCATGTACCAGCCAAGAGCACCCTGCAGCCCCCCGAGCACGAACAGCACAGCACAGCGCAGCGCGGTCTTCGCGTTCAACGCACCCGTCAGCGCGAAGTAGGCGAAGGGCAGGAAGAAGGCGAGGCCGATAATGCGCCCGAAGAAGCGGTGCGCCCATTCCCACCAGTAGATGAACTTGAAGTCCGCCAGGCTCATGCCCTTGTTGACGAGTTGGTACTCGGGGATCTGCCGGTATTTCTCCAGCGCCACGAGCCACTGGGCCTCGGTCAGCGGCGGGATGGCGCCAAGCAGCGGCTGCCACTCGGTTATTGAGAGACCGCTGTCGGTGAGGCGTGTGGCCCCGCCGACGATGACCATGCAGAAGACAAGGGCGGCGATGCCAAGCAGCCACGCCTGCACATAGCCAAGCGCGGCCGACTGCCGGGGATTGAGGGTTTCGGCGTTCATGATGCTTGGGATTACGGTCACCAAGCCCGCCGGTTCAAGTGATGAAGCGCCGCAGCCGGGAACCCTTGCGGCAGCGCCCCACCCGCCTTAATTCAGCCGCCATGAGACAGCGCACGCGCAAGGCGATCGGCACCTTCCTGATCGTGGCCTTCATCATCGTTTACTCCCTCGTCATGATGGCGGTCGGCGGCGAGCTGGCAATCGGCCGCGGGGTTGCCGTCGAACTCATCTTCTACGCGATCGCGGGCCTGCTGTGGCTTCCCGTCGTCATGGGCCTCATCCGCTGGATGGTCCGCCCTGATCCGGTATGAGGCCGGCCCGGCCTCTGCACTGACAGCTTGGGTGGCGACGCCTATCGCAGGGCTTCGTCCTCAAAGCCATAGAAGCACATGGGGGCGGAACGATTATCGTTCATGGCCGGGGTGACAGACGGCGGCGCGCTCGAAAACATGCGCGATGCTTGTGGCCTTCGCCGTGCGGCATCCGCACGCGGCCACTCGACCGTGATGGCGGCAATCCGCAGGCTGTTCACGCCGTGCTTTCGCGGGCGGCCGAACTGGGAGTGCGCCTCCGCCTCGGCATCATTTGCTCCGGCCACGAGTTTCAGCAGCTTCAGGCCGTCGTCGCGGCCGAGACGGAGGGCGATTTCACCGGCCGCACCGGCATCGCGCAACGCGTCCCCCAATCCGAGGGCGCCTTGCAGAAGTCCAATCAGACGCGGATCAACTTCACCGGGCATCGGTCTTCCTTTCGTCGTCGTGTTTAGAGAAGTTTTACCTACGTATTTTCTCAAAATCACGCGCAATCTTACCAATCAGCCCCGGAATACCGCCGGTATGGTAAGCGCAAGTCGTTAATTCCAAAGCCTTTTCCGAAGAAACATCGCCAGCGGCGCAGCCCCTGCTTCTGCAACTTTAAGTTTTTGCAAGCCTCTGCAGGCACTTGGAACGCTGCAACGGGGTGAATGAAGCGTTTCGCAAACCCGTCGCATTGGCAGGGCGGGGTTTGCATGCCTGAAAGCAATGGCCCCTAGAACGTCCCTTGATCGCAGTGCCTCCCTCAGGAGTATCAAGGTGAAGTTCCTGGCCCGTTACGTGAAGATCGAGACAAGCCCCGTCACCACCGAGTACGGGCTGATCGCAAGCGCGCTGATGCTTGCGCTGCTCGCGGTCACGCCCATTCTTGCCAGCTCCATAACGGCAGCGATCGGCCGATAGAGCATGATCCACGACGACACGGATGACCTGTTTTCGGGAGGTTAAAGTGGTCGGAGCGACTGGATTCGAACCAGCGACCCCTAACCCCCCAGATTAGTGCGCTACCGGGCTGCGCTACGCTCCGCCACGGCGGCAGGCTCTAGCACTCCTCACCGGAAAGCGAAAGGGATAATCGCCTATCGCGGCTGGGCAGGATCCAGGATCTTGCGGGCATCGCCGAGGTCTTGGAGAGCAGCCTTCAGCATTTCGGCATGGCTTTCGGACAGGCTTGTGACAGCCTTCACATCGCCCGCATCCGCCGGTGGCAGTTTCAGCGCCAATTGGGTTTCCGCCGCCTGCTGGGCGCCAGACTTGAGGATGCGCGGAGCAGCCTTCGCCATGCCGGGCGGAGGCGCGGAGGCCATTTCGCCCTCCCGCTTTCTCGGCTCGATTTCGCCGCGCCCGACACCGGCCACGTGGGAGGCGCCATCATCCTTCAGGATCTTCTGCACGCCACGGATGGTATAGCCTTCCTTATAGAGAAGGCTGTGAATGCCCTTCAGCAGTTCGATGTCGCCCGGGCGGTAATAGCGCCGCCCGCCGGCCCGCTTCATGGGCTTTATCTGGCTGAAGCGCGTTTCCCAAAAGCGCAGCACGTGCTGCGGAACGTCGAGTTCTTCGGCAGCTTCACTGATGGTGCGGAACGCGTCGGGCGATTTTTCCACCTTGCCACTCCTTCCGGGGAGGTCAATCTTCGTCGGAACCCCGTTCGAGGCCGTTGATCACGTTCTTCATCACCTGGCTCGGGCGGAAGACCAGCACGCGGCGAGGTGTGATCGGCACTTCCTCACCCGTCTTGGGATTGCGGCCAACGCGGCCGTTCTTCGCGCGGACCATG